>NZ_JBHZAG010000053.1:0-70114 GCF_042754125.1 Amycolatopsis sp. NPDC059235 | reverse complement strand
CGGCCCCGTCGCCGCCCCCCCCGCCGCGCGGGCCGGGCGCCGCCTCTTTTTTCCCCCCCCGCCCGCCCCCCCCGCCCCCCCCGCCGCCCGCCCCCACGACCGCGTTCGCGCCGACGAACACGCGGTCGTGCAGCACGACCGGGGCGATCTCGACCCGGTTGCCCCGCACCCGCACGCTCTGCACGTGCGCGCCGTAGCCGACGCTGACGTCCTCGCCGATCGTCAGCAGCGACGGCAGGCCCAGATTCGCGGTCGCGAGCTGGCAGTGCCGGCCCACCCGGGCGCCGAGGAGCCGCAAATACCAGGGCAGCAAAGGGGATCCGCTCATCGAACCGAGCGGGGCGAGCGCCAGCAGCCCGCTGACGAGCCACACCCGGAAGTACGCGGCGCTCCACAATGGATACTCGCCCGGCCGGATCCCGCGCGACAACAGGCGGACGCCGGCGATCGGCAACAGGAACCGCGCGGTCAGGTACAGGACGGGCGCGATCGCGACCAGCAGCCACACGGTGCCGAGCGACAGGACGCCCGCGCTTTGCCCCAGAACCGCCGCGGCCGGTCCGCCGAGCAGCACGAGAAGCAGGCACAGCGCGCCGACCTGCGCGGTGCCCCAGCCGAACAGCCGCGCCCGGCCGACGCTCGGCTCCGCCTCGACCGGTTCGCGGGGCGAATGCGCGGGCGCGCGGTTCTCGAATGCCTTGGCGAGCGCGCGAATCGTGGGGTGGGCGTAGACGTCGGCGACGGACGCGTCCGGGGCCACTCCCCGTTGGCGCAGCAGCGAAACCGCTCGCGCGGCCAGCAGCGAATGGCCGCCGATGTCGTGGAAGAAATCGGCGGTCACCGACACCTCGGCGGTGCCGAGCAGCTCGCCCCACACCGCGGCGATGGCCCGTTCCGAGCCGGTTTCCGGGGCCGCGGCGGCGACCGCGTGGAACCGGGCGCCGGACGGGCGGGGAAGGCGGGCGCGGTCGACCTTGCCGCTCGGCATCATGGGCAGTTCGGCGAGCGTGTCCACGTAGCCGGGGACCATCGGCGCGGGCAGCCGCCGGCGCAGGCTTTCCCGCAGCCGCGCGACGATCGCGTCCCGGTCGTGCGCGCCGCGGGTGAACGCCAGGTACGCGACGAGGTCCTCGGTCGGCGCGGCGGGATGCGGGGCGACGGCGGCGACCGCCACCTCCGCGTGTTCCATCAGGACGCTCTCGATCTCCTGGAGGTCGATGCGGTGCCCGCGGATCTTGACCTCGGAATCCGCGCGCCCGAGGTACTCGATCTCGCCGCCGGGCAGCACCCGCCCGAGGTCGCCGGTGCGGTAAAGCCTGCCCCCGCCGGTGATCCGCGGGTCGTCGAGGAACCGGTCGGCGGTCAGGTCCGGCCGGTTCAGGTAGCCGAGCGCGACGCCCGGCCCGCCGATGCAGATCTCCCCGACGGCGCCGTCCGGGACCGGCCGCCGCCGCTCGTCGAGCAGCCGGATCCGGTAGCTCGGCAGGGCGCGGCCGATGGTGACCGGGCGGCCGGGGAGCAGTTCGCACCAGGTCGCGGTCACCGTCGCCTCGGTGGGACCGTAGGTGTTGAGCATCCGGCGGCCCGGCCTGCTCCACCGCTGGACCAGTTCGGCCGGGCAGGCCTCGCCGCCGACCAGCAGCGTGCGGATGCCCGGCAGGTCGCGGTCCACCGTGGCCAGCACCGTGGGCACGCAGTACAGGACCGTGACGCGGCGCCGTTCGAGGAAGTCCGCGAGGCCGGACCCGATGCGGTCCGCGCCGACCGGACCCGCGACGAGCGTGGCCCCCGCCGCCCAGGTGGGCCAGACCTCTTCGATCGAGAAATCGAACGCGATCGTCATGCCCTGGTAAACGCGGTCGGTGCGGCGCACGCCGTAGATGTCCGCGACGACCCCGATGAAGTTGCAGATGCTCGCCTGGCTCACCGCGACGCCCTTCGGCCGCCCGGTCGAGCCCGAGGTGTAGATCACGTAGCACACCTCGTCCTCGGCCGGCCAGAGCCGGGGCCGCGCCGGGCTGGCGCTCGCCGCCTCGGCCGCGAGCTCCCCGGGACGGAGCACCGGGCAGCCGACGTCGGCCGCGGCCGAGGCCAGTTCGGGGGCGACGAGCAGGAGGTCGAGCGCGGCGTCGGCGGCGACGTAGGCGACGCGGTCCGCGGGCGCCGCGGGATCGATCGGCACGAACGCGGCTCCGGTCTTCAGCACCGCGAGCAGGGCGACGTACATCGGCGTCGACCTCGGAATCAGGAGGCCGACCCGCCGGTGCGGGCCGATGCCCCGGCGGATCAGCGTGTGCGCGAGCCGGTTCGCGTGCTCGTCGAGCTGCCGGTAGGAGAGCCGGTCCGGTCCGCATTCTAGGGCGACGGCGTCCGGGGTCTCGTCACAGGCCCGCTCGAAGAACGCGTGCAGCCGGACCGGGCCGGGCGCGCGGCGCGGCACCGGGCGGAGCTGCGCGGTGTCCTCGAGGGAAAGCGACAGTTCCTCGCTCACAAGGCTTCCTTCTGCGGTGGGCGGCGGGGGAGAGCGCGCTGATGTGTCCTAAGCCGACAATCCGGTGATCGAACACGACGCCGCGATCCTGGCCCGCGCTGATTTCCGGGCAGCGCCTGATGCCACGATCACGTGCTCCTCGTTCATTCGGGACCCCCAAGCGCGTCGCAGGCTATGAACGCGACGCTGTGAGAAGCCTGAGTAACCGCGATCCGGTGGCCCGCGACACAAGACAAAACGCTCAGCCGGGCATTACGGCCGGGTGTTTTTCCCTGGTGTTCAGCAGTTGTGCACCGATTCCGGCGGTCGCGGGCGAGGAAGCCGGACGGCACGGTCGTGTTACCCGAACGGGTGGCCGCGGGGCGGGCCGGAGCTGTCCGGTCCGACCGGCGGACGCGTGCTCCGCTCAGTCGCGCGGGAGGTTTGACCTCGCCTCCGCCGGGTGGTTCAGTGGCGCGATGACAGAGCTGGCGGGGATGCTGGACGAAGCGGCCGAGGGATTCGGCGGCCTCGTTCGCGCCGTGGAGCCGGACCAGTGGCGGCTGCCGACACCGTGCCCGGACTTCACCGCGCTGGGTGTCGTGGAGCACGTTGTCGAAAGCCTGATCCAGTACGCCGATCTGGCGGACGCCAAGCGATTCGACCCCGAGCTGACCGTCGGGCTCGCCGGCGCCGACGTCTTCGCCGCCTACCGTGCCGCGGCCGTCCGGGCGGTGGGCGTGTGGTCGCGGGAAGAAGTGCTCGCCGCCGAGCATTCGCTGCCGTGGGGGCCGATGCCCGGCCGCGCCGTGCTCGGCTATCTGGTGCTGGAACACGTCGTGCACGGCTGGGATCTCGCCACCGCCACCGGGCAGGAAAGCCCCTTCGGCGACGCACTGGTCCAGGCCGCCGACGGCATCGCGCGCGGGCTCAGCGAGCAGGATCTGCGCCAGCCCTACATGTTCGCCGCCCCGGTGCGCGTGCCCGGAGACGCGCCGCTGCTGGATCGCCTCGTCGGCTTCCTCGGCCGTCGTCCGTCCACTGTGGACTGACAGGGTCCGCGCGGGCTGCGAATCTTCTCCCGGACGGCGGAATGCGCCCCGCCGCGAGGGCGTCGGCGGGGCGCGGACGGGCCGGCAGCTCAGTTCTGGTGGTGAACCAGGGTCGCGCCGGTCCGGAAGTCGTCCAGGAACGCGGTGATCTCCTTGTGGCGCAGCACGCAGGTATAGCCGGGATCGTGCTCGATCTTCACCTGGACGGGGAACTTGGCGGTCCCGGCGACGGTGCCGTTTTTGATCGGGTAGTCCGCCGTGGTCAAGCCGGTCGCGGACGCGTGGACGTCGAGAGTCGTCTCGCCGTTCGTGCAGAAAGCTTTCACGTCGGCGGTCAGTTTGGTGGAAATCGTGGTCGTGCGGCCTCCCAACGCCACATTCACTTCTCGGAACGTGACTGTGGCGACGGTGCCGTCCCAGCCGACGACGGTGGCCTCCGGCACGAAATGCGCGTCGGCCGCCAGCGCGGCGGGGGAGCCGGCGGCCAGGAGCGCCGTCGCGGTCGCGGCGGCTATCGCGAATCTCGCCGGATTCCGCCAAGCCGCGCCGGGCGATCCGCGGTCGTGCGAGGTTCCGGGCCGACGACTGGCGAGCAGTGCGCGAGGTTCCGTGAAAAGCATGCCGACTCCTTCGGTGCTCGAGCGGGGAGAAATCCGGCGGCGGCCGGCGCCAGGGGAGGCGTCGCGCCGGCCGCCGCCGTCGCCGGCACGTCGGAGGGCCGGCGGCGAGTCCCGGTCAGACCTGCTGGAAGTCCACCGGGACGTCGTTGTTGTTCTGGTCCTTGGCGCCGCCGGACGCGCCGTTGACGACCGTGAAGTCCTTGGTCGTCCCGTTGAACTGCAGCCGCAGCGTCTCGAAACCGATCCGCAGGGACGAAACGCCCCGCAGGTTGGCGGCCGCGACGTGGAACTTGAGGTCGATGTTGACGTCGATCAGCTGCTCGTTGCGGTAGGTCTCCTTCAGCACGCTCCGGCTGCTGTCGTGCTTGAAGCTGAAGACCCACACCTTCCAGCTGTCCGAGGACGGAAGGTTGTAGACCTGGTACAGGGCCTTGAAGTTGTAGCTGCGCAGCCTGCCGTGGATCTCTCCTTCGAGATCGAAGCCCTGCGACTGGATGACGAGCTTCTGGAAGGTGCTGAAGCCGTGGAACGCGGTGATCGGGTCGTCGGCCGGGGTCGCGGCTCTGGCCCCGGTATTCGCGAGAACGAGGTCGAACGGGCCCTGGGTCACGTCGATCACCGAGGAACGCGGCGCGGCGGAAGCCGCCGTCACTCCCGTGGTCAGCGCCAGCACGCCGACCGCGATCGCCACCGCCGCCCGGGCGCATGCCTTCCAGGCACGATTTTCCATGTCCGTCTCTTTTCTTTTCCTGTCCGGTTTGGGGCACGTTTCGGGAATTGGGCATTCGACGGCGCGAGGCCGCCGCCGAAACACCTCATCAGGAGGTACTGGACGGCGACTGGACGGCCATTGGACTGCGGATCGCGGCCGGAAACGGGGAGTCCGCAACGAGATCCGGGTAAGCGGTCGCCCGCACCGGCGATTCGCGGATAGTCCACAAAGGACTGCGCGCGACCGGGAAACGGTCTTCCGCGAAGGCGGACGGCCCTGGCGTGCACCCGGCTGTCGGCGGTATTTTAGCCCGGGCGGAGCCACTTTCTTGTGTGCCGGCCGCCGAACCCATTACGTTTGTCCTGCAGCCGAGAGCGTTCTGGCGCGCAGCCGACAGCTGGGGGCCACGGTGGCGACGAAATCGGTACACATCCAAGTGCTGGGATCGCTGCGCGCGTGGCGCGACGGCGCCGAACTCGACCTCGGCCCGCCCGGCAGGCGCGCGGTGCTCGGGCTGCTCGCGCTCGCCGGCGGGGACGCCGTGGCGTTGCGGGATCTCGTGGACGCGTTGTGGGGCGACCGGTCCCCGCCGAGTGCGGTGAACGTCGTCCAGACACACGTCAAGCACCTGCGGCGGTTGCTGGAACCCGGCCGTGCGCCGCGAGCGGGCAGCGGGGTGCTGCCGCATGTCGGCGGCGGCTACGCCGTGCGCCGGGACGCCGCCGAAGTCGACCTGTGGCGGTTCCGCGAACTCATCGCCGAGGCGAACGACGCGCACCGCGACGCCGACACCGCCCGCGTCGTGGTCGCGCTCGGCGAGGCGCTCCGGCTGTGGCACGGCAGGCCGCTGGCCGACCTGCCGCCGCTCGCCGGTCACCCGAAGGTCGTTTCGCTGGTCGCCGAGCGCCGCGAAACGTTTTGCCGGTACGCCGGGGCGATGATCGACACCGGTGCCGCTGCAGAGGTCCTGCCCGGGATCGCGGAAGCCGCCGCGGAACAGCCCCTCGACGAAGCCGCGCAGGCGCTGCTGATCCGCGCCCACCACGCGCTCGGGCAGCGGGGCGAGGCGTTCCGGCTGTACGGGCAAATGCGGACGCGGCTCGCCGACGAACTCGGCATCGACCCCGGGCCCGAACTGCAGGCCGCGCACGCGGCCGTGCTGCGCGACCCCGGCGCCGCGGTGCCCGCCGAGCCCCGGCAGACGCACCGGGTCCCGAAGCAGTTGCCCGCCGAACCGCGCGGCTTCGCCGGACGGACGGCGGAACTGTCGCTTTTGGACAGTCTGGCGACCGGCGGCATCGCCGTGGTCTCCGGCACAGCGGGCGTCGGCAAGACGGCGCTGGCCGTGCACTGGGCGCACCGGGTCCGGTCCCGCTTCCCGGGCGGGCAGCTGTACGCGAACCTGCGCGGCCATGCACCGGGCGCCCCGGCGTCATCGGCCGAAATCCTCGCGCAATTCCTTGCCGCGCTGGGGATTTCGCCGTCCCGCATCCCTTCGGACCCGGAGACCGCGGCGGCGCTGTACCGGACCATGACGACCGACCGGCGGATCCTGGTCCTGCTGGACAACGCCGTCAGCCCGGAGCAGGTCCGGCCGCTGCTGCCCGCCGGGCCCGGGTGCCTGACGGTGGTGACCGGACGCGACCGCCTGACCGGGCTCGTCGCCGTGAACGGCGCGCGCCGGCTGACGATCGACGTGCTCAGCCCCGACGACGCCGTCGAACTGCTCGCGGGCGTCCTTGGCGCGCGCGTCCGCGCGGAGCCGGAGGCGGCCGCCGAATTCGCCAAGCTGTGCGTCCATCTCCCGCTCGCGCTGCGGATCGCCGCAGCCAATCTCGCCGACCGGCCCAGTTCCGACATCGAGGACTACGTCGCGGAACTGCGCGAGGGCAACCTTCTCGCCGCCCTCGCGGTGCCGGGCGACGAACAGACCGCGGTGCGGGCCGCCTTCGACCTGTCCCACGCCGCGCTGTCACCCGACGCGCAACGGCTGTTCCGGTTGCTGAGCCTGATTCCCGGCGCGGATTTCGACGCCGAAGCCGTGGCCGCGCTGGCCGGCGTCGAGACGGCGCAGGCGGTCGCGGCGCTGGACCGGCTCGCCTCCGCGCACCTGGTCGAACACCCGCCCGGCCGGTACCGCTTCCACGACCTGCTCCGCCGGTACGCCGCCGAGCAAGCCGGGCAGCTGGAGTCCGCCGCGGACCGCGAGCAGGCGCTGCGCCGCGTCTACGACTGGTACCTGGCGGCGGCGGACGGCGCCGCCCGGCTCCTCTACCCGCACATGCTGCGGCTGCCGGTGTCCGGCGTCCCGGCGGCGTTCGCCGGGCTGGGCGAGGCGTCGGCGTGGCTGGACACCGAGCGCGGCAACCTGGTCGCCGCGGTGCGGTTCGCGGCCGAGGGCGGCCCGGCGCCGATGGCGTGGCGGCTCGCCGATGCGCTGCGCGGGTATTTCTGGATGTGCATGCGCCGGGTCGAATGGCTCGCGGTCGCCGAAGCCGGCCTGAGCGCCGCCGACGCGGACGGCGGGCTCCGCGCGCGGGCCGCCGCCCGGCTCAGCCTCGCGGACCTGTACTTCCGCCAGGGCCGGTACCAGCAGGCAGTCCGGCAGTACACGGCGTCGCTGCTGCTCGCGCGGAAGGCGGGATGGGTCGAGGCGCAGGCCGCGGTGCTCGGCAACCTGGGGTGCGTGTACTGGCAGTCCGGGCGGCTCGCCGACGCCGCGTCCCGGTTCGGCCGCGGGCTGGCGCTGAGCAGGCGGATCGGCCAGCCGGCCGGGGAGGCGGTCGCCTTCGGCAATCTCGGGCTCGTCCACTGGGAAATGGGCAGGCTCGCCGAAGCCGCCGAGCACTACACCCAGGCGCTGCGCCGGTACCGCCGGATCGGGTCCCGGTACGGCGAAGCGATCAGCCTCGCCAATCTCGGGCAGGCACAGCACGCCCGCGGCCGGACCGCCGAGGCGGTGGACCTGCTCTGCCGCTCCCTCGACCTGCAATGCGAGGCGGGAAACCGGGGCGGCGAAGCGGAAACCCGCAGCAGGCTCGCCCTGGCGCACAGCGATCGCGGCCATCGGGCCATGGCGCTCGAATGCGCGGGCACCGGGCTCGCGCTCGCCCGGGAGGCGGGGGACCCGCGGACCGAGGCGGAGGCGCTGGCCGCGCTGGCGGCCGTGCTCGCCCGCTTCGGCGACCGGCCGGAGGCGATCCGCCGGTACGAGCAGGCCCTCGGCCTCATCCGCGAAACCGGCGACCGGTACCCGGAGGCCGACGCGTTGATCGGCCTGACGACGGTCACCGCGGACCCGGAACCCGCCCGGCAGGCTCTCGCGCTCGCCGAGCGGGCGGGCTACCGGGCGCTGCGGGGTCAGGCCTTGACGGCGCTGGCCGGGGCTCTGCTCGCCCGGGGCGAGCCCGAAGCCGCCGTCGAGCACGCCCTGAACGCGCTCGCCGTGCACCGGGAGACCGGGCAGGGGCCGGGGGAGACGCGGACGCTCGCGCTCCTTTCCCGGCTGCGCCGCGGCGAGTGATTCCGGCCGACGTCACCAGCGGATGCCGCTCCGGTCCACGGTGTAGGTGCCGTCCGGCTCGACGGTGAGGGTCACCCACGGGTTCACGCCGTCCGCGCCGACCGTGCCCTGGCACGCGAATTCGCCTCGGGAATAAACCGTCCGGCCGGTGCCGTCCTTCGCGGGCTCGCTGTACGCCGCGACCAGGCCCACCCACCGGCAGGCCTGGTTGAGCACCTGGTGCGTGACCGTCACCTCCACCGAGGTGATCTTCGAATCCTGCGCACACCACGAAACCTGGTCGGAGTACTTCCACACCCCTTCGTTGGCCAGTTCGACCGGGGCGGTGGACCAGCACCCGGTCCCTCCCTGCGCCGCGCCGGTGACGAACGGGACGGCGGCGAGCAACCCCGCCGTGACAGCCGTGAGTGCGCCGGCTCTGAGCATGACAACCCCCTCGTTTCCGTGTCCTCCCAATGTGTTGGCTGTCCGCAGGACCCGCAAGACGCGGAGGCGGCGGGTCCAGCAGACGTTCAGTGGGTGTCCAGTCCGCCCGCGGCTTCGCGCGCTGGTGGCCGCGGGTCAGCCGAGATGGTCGTTGGTGCCGTTGACCCAGGCGATGTATCGCTGTGCGGAGCGGCGTACGGCGGCCTTCGCGTCTGTCTGCAGCGAAGCTCCGGTCAGGGCGTAGAGCCGGTCGAATGCGTAGGGTTCGAGCCGATCCACAAGCCGCTGGACGAGAGCGGCGGAAAGCGGGATCTGGTTGGGGTAGCTGCGCATGAACGTCACCCAGCCCGGCGCGGCGACCGGCACGATGGTGTCGCCGACCAGCAGCGTGCCCTTCTCCGTCGCGATGTGCGCGACCGCGGCTCCCGGGAAGTGCCCGCCCGCTTCGACGAGGGTGATCCCGGGCAGAATCCGTTCCGCGCCTTGCCATTCGCGGATCACCGGGTCTTCCCGCCGCACCCATCGCCGGTCGGCGGAATGCACCAGTACCGGGACGTTCCCGAGGCTGTGGCTGAGGCTCACCTGCGAGCCGTACATGTGCGGATGGCTGGCGACGATCGCCGCGGCGCCGCCGAGTTCGGCGATCTTGTCGAGCAGCGGCGGGTCGAGGGCGTTGGGCGGATCCCACAGCAGGTTGCCCGCGCCGGTCTGGACCAGGTAGGTCCGCTGGCCGATGCCGAACCCCGGTTCGCGGTGCAGGCGGTGGATTCCCGGCTCCGGTTCCTCGTGGACCAGGTCGTGCGGGTCGGCGGCCAGTTTGTCCATTGTGGTCCACACCTGCCCGGCGGCGGGGACGTATTGCCGTTCGTCCGCGCAGATCCGGCAGATTTCGGCCGGAGGCTCCTCGGTGTCGGGATGCTCGACCCCGCACGTCCCGCAAATCCAGATGGTCATGCGCTCACCCTGGTACCTCCAGTTCGCTGGAGGTCAAGACCTCGTGCTGCGGGAAACCTGCCGCCAGTGTTCGGCGGCGTCGATCATGTCCTGCCGGATGTGCCGAAGCCACTGACTGGTCGTGAGCAGCCGGATGCCGACCAGCGTGTCCCCGCCGAACAGCTCCGCGCCCTGGCGGGTGAAATCGGCCCACTGCGCCATGCCGTCCATGCTGGCCAGCCAGGCCCGCTGCCACACGTGGTCGTCGATCAGGTAACGCTCGCGGCGGCCGTCCCGCTCGCGCTGCAGCAGCCCGCGTTCTTCCAGCCAGGCAACGGCTTTGGAGACCGACGCCGGGCTGACGCGCAGCCGGGCGGCGAGTTCGGTCGCGGTGCGGCTGCCCGATTCGGCGGTGAACAGGCAGATCAGGACCCGCGCCATCATCGAGGGCATTCCGGTCTGCGCGGCCATCCGCGCGAACTGTGTCTCGAAGTCGCCGCGGGTCCGCGGATCGGCCGCTGCCCGGACCGGCGGGGCGGGCGGCGCGGCGGGGGCGCGGCGGCGCGCTCGTCGCCGGGCGGCTTGCTCGGCGCGGTCGGCCCGGTAGTCGTGCGCTCCGCCGTTGCGGGCGACCTCGCGGATCACCGTCGACTTCGGCCTGCCCAGCCGCCGGCCGATCTCGGCGTAGCTCAGTCCGTCCGCCAGCCCGGCCGCGACGCGCTGGCGTTCCGGGTAGCTCAACCTGCCACCTGACATCCGCTTCGTCTCCGCCCTCGAGCCAGACCCGCCATCGATGCGTTCAGCTGCAGGCCAATGCATCGATAATGCTGGTTTGGCCTGCGCAAATGCAGATCCACTGTTTGCGACACCATGAAACATCGCCCTACGGTTTCCCGCAAGAGGTTCACCGGAAGGGAGCTGGCGATGACCAGGACACTGCCGACCGAGCGGGCGGCGGGCCAGCCGTTCGACCCGCCGCCGGGGCTGGCCGAGCTGCGCGGGAAGAATCCGCTCAGCCGGTTGGACTACCCGGACGGGCACGCCGGATGGCTGGTGACCGGACACGCGCTGGCCCGGGAAGTGCTGGCCGACCGCCGGTTCAGCGCGCGGGTCGAATTGCGGCACCTGCCGATTCCCGGAGCCGTCACCAGCGACCAGCCGGCGCCTCCGGGGATGTTCGGCAGCATGGACGCACCCGAGCACACGCGTTACCGGCGGCTGCTCGCCGGCCAGTTCACCGTCCGCAGGATGCGCCGGCTGACCGAACGGATCCAGGAGATCGCGGACGAATGCCTGAACGCCATGGCCGAACGCGGCAGCCCGGCCGACGTGGTCCCGGCGTTGGCGCAACCGCTGCCGGCACAGACGATCTGCGAACTGCTCGGAGTTCCCTACGCCGAGCGGGACCGGTTCCAGCAGCACGCGCTCGCCCTCTTCCGGCTGGACAACACGCCCGAAGAGACCGGCGAAGCCTACGGCGCGGTGCTCGGCGTCATCGGCGAATTGATCGCCGCCAAGCGAAAAGCTCCCGCTGACGACGTGCTCAGCGACCTGACCGGCAGCGACCTCACCGATACCGAACTGGTCAACATCGGCTTCTCCCTGCTGGGCGCCGGACTGGACACCACCACGAACATGCTCGCGCTGGGCCTCTTCGCGCTGCTCGAACACCCTGACCAGCTCGCCCTGCTGCGCGACGACCCGGAGCTGGCCGGCAACGCGGTCGAAGAACTGCTGCGCTACCTGAGCATCATCCCGTTCACCGTCCGCACCGCGCTGGAAGACCTCGAACTCGGCGGCGAACACGTGACCGCCGGCGAATCGGTCACCGTCTCGGTGCCCGCGGCCAACCACGACCCGGAGCACTTTCCCGCACCGGAAAACCTGGACCTGCGCCGCAAAACCAGCGGTCACGTCGCCTTCGGCCACGGCATCCACCAATGCCTCGGCCAGCAGCTCGCGCGCGTCCAGATGCGGGTCGCCCTGCCTGCCTTGCTGAGCAGGTTCCCGTCGCTGCGTCTCGCCGTTCCCGCCGAAGACGTCGCCGTGCGCTCCGACATGCTCATCTACGGCGTCCACCACCTGCCTGTCGCCTGGGAGGCCTGAACCGTGCCGAAAGTGTGCTTGGTGACCGGAGCGTCCGCGGGAATCGGCCGCGCCACCGCTTTGGAACTGCTGAAGGCGGGCTACCTCGTCTACGGAGCCGCGCGGCGGGTGTCCAAAATGGACGAACTCCGTGCCGCTGGCGGCCGTCCGCTCGCCATGGACGCCCGCAGCGAGGCGGGCCTCGACCGCGCCGTCCGCACGGTCCTGGACGAACAGGGCCGTATCGACGTCCTGATCAACAACGCCGGGACGGTGCTGCACGGAGCCGCCGAAGACGTCCCGCTGGCGGCCGCGCGCGATCAGTTCCAGGTCAACGTTTTCGCGCCCGCCAGGCTCGTCCAGCTGGTGCTGCCCGCCATGCGCGCGCAAGGGTCGGGCCGCATTGTCAACGTCTCCTCGATCGGCGGGGAGATCAGTCTCCCGCTCGGATCCTGGTACTACGCCTCGAAACACGCGCTCGAGGCTTATTCCGACACGCTGCGGATGGAGGTCCGGCCTTTCGGCATCGAGGTCGTGGTCATTCAGCCCGGCATCATCAAGACCGAATTCGAGGACCAGACCGCTTCGCAACTCCGGGAATACTCCGGAAACGGCCCGTACGGGCACATGGCCGAGGCGATGGCGAGCAAATCCGAAACCGGTCTCTCGGACGGTACTGATCCCGCTGTCGTGGCCGAGACCATCCGGCGGGCGGTGGAAGCTGACCCGCCGGAGACCCGCTATGCGGTGGGGTTGCACGCGGAGGAGCTGCTGAAGCTCAACCGGACCTTGCCGGACCGGGATTTCGACGAGTTGGTGACCCGTTCGATCCGGTAACGGAGGCCGGGACGCCTCGTGTCCCGTGTCGTTGGCGTCCCGGCCCGGAAACCGCGCGGCACCGAGTCAATCGCGCGGTTGCCGGGTGCCGTCCGAACGGGCTTGCACGGCAATGGTTTGCAGGGCGGAGAGGTGCTTGGCCAGGGTGTCGCGGCCGCTGTCGGTCAGGTTGAGCCACGTGCGCGGCCGCTTGCCGACGTAGCCCTTGCGGACGTCCACGTACTCGTTCTTGGAGAGCGTGGAGACCTGTTTGGACAGTGCGGAGTCCGACAGCTTCACCGCGTCTCGCACGAACCCGAACTCGGCCCATTCGGCGGCGGACAGCAGCGCCACGATGGCCAGTCTCGTCGGGTCCAGCAGGAGCTGATCGAGGTCGGCCACCGTTCAGTCCTTGTCTCGCCGGCGAAGCAGCCACAGCTGGAACCTGGGGCCGAGGAAGATGATATAGAGCCCGGCCAGCGCGCCGTAGACGATCGTGCCGTGCGGGATGTGCAGCACCGGGACGGCGACGGCCGCGACGATCGCCAGGCCGAGCACGGGCGCGACGCGCCAGACGGCGGGAGGCAGCGCCCGGCTCGACACCGAAACCGGACGGCCGAGCAGGCTGCCGCCGGTCCGGGTGCGCAGGACCACGACCAGCGCCAGTGCGACGGCCAGCACGACAAAGGTCAGCCAGGGCCGTGTCCAGGTAATCAGGTCGATGGCGACGGTGTAGCCGAACACGACCAGGCCGGCGACGATCGGAATCCACCGCGCGCCCAGCGCGGAGGCGAGCACCCGCTCCCGGCTCTCCCGGGCCGTGCGCAGCGCCGCCGCCGCTTGTTCGGGCGTCGGTTTGTTCGCTGGTTCGCTCACTGCTGCCACTCCTTCGCGGCGCAACCTCTCAGGCAAGTACTTGCCTGAGGAGAAAGTACCTCTCGTTTTCCCCTGAGGCAAGTACTTGCCTGAGCGCTGACCAGTGAGGTCCGACGCCGTGCCGAGCGGCCCGGGCGGGTCGCGAGCGGCAAGAGCTCGGCCGGTCTGTCCTTAGTGGACGGTCAACGGCACGTCGTTCGGCGGGGGCAGCGTGCCGCCGCCGCGCAGCAGGATCGGCCCGACCGGAGCCGGTTTGGCGACCGGGGGCGGCGGCACCGGGGTCGGTGTCGGTGTGGGTTTCGGCGGTGCGGGCTGGGTGATCGCGGTGCCGTGCGCCGGGGGCGGCGGGTTCAGTTTCGCGCCGGGGGAGAGGTCGACGAGGTCGGCGAGCCCGGGGTCGCCGTCGACGCGCGGGACGCCGAGCTTCGGCAGCTTCAGCAGGTCGATGACGGTCTTCGGGATGCTCGGATGCCAGGACCAGCGGTGGTCGATCCCGGGTTTGACCCGTCCGCCGAACATCAGCAGCGGCACGCGCGGGCCGTAGGCGAGCTGGACGCCGTCCGGAGTGATTTCGACGTTCGGCGTGGCGACGTGGTCGTCGAAACCGCCCCAGTCGTCCCAGGTCAGCAGGAAGACCGTCGAGTCCCAGAGCCCGGCCTTCACGATCGCGTCGACCACCTGCCACACGGTGTCCTCGCCCTTGCCGACGTCCGCGGGCGGGTGCTCGTCGTAAGGCGAGTCGTGCCAGACCATCGACAGCGCGGGCAGCGCGCCGGCCTGGGCGTCGGCGATGATCTGGGCGGAGCGCACGATCTCGGGCGACCCCTTCAGCTGCTGGTAGAACTCGACCGGATACCCGCTGGTCCCGGTGTAGGCCTTCCAGCTCACGCCGTGGTCGGCGGCGAGCCCGGGCAGGGACGGCAGGTCCCACACCGGGTCGGCCTGGCTGCGCGGCGGATTGCGCAGGGTGGGCGTCTGGCCGCCGACGATCAGCAGGTGGTTCGGCGTCGAATTGGTGCCGTAGCCGGCGCAGTGGTTCTCGACGAACGCGCCGCTCGCCGCGAGCCAGGCGTAGAACGGCAGGTCGGCGACCGTGTCGAACTGGACGTGCGCGCCGGTGCTCTTCTTCGTGAGCCAGCGGTAGTAGGCCTTGCGGTCGTGCGGCTGGTCGGACTTCGGCGGGTTGGGGGAGACCGGCCAGCCGGTCGCGACGTTCGCGCCGAACGCGGCCATCGAGCGGAAGTAGTTGTCGGTGGTGTGGTTTTCCTGGACCAGGACGACGACGTGGTCGATCGGGCCGGTGGCGGCCATGGCGATCCCTTCGGTGCTCCGGCGGGCGGGCGGCCGGGTGCTCCGGTCGCGCCGGTTCCGCTGAATGATCGCCCGCCGCCGGCGCCCCGGCCACCGGGAAACCCCGATGGGAGCAACCGGAATCCCTTGTGCTGCCCGGGATATCGCCGATTGCGCGGAAGGGGCTGTTCGCCGGGTTCGCGCCGGGAGTCCGGGCCGCCCGGGTCAGTGCTGGGCGGCGACCGCGTACCGGTGCGTCGGGCGGCCCGCGCTTCCGTATTCCAGTTCGAGGCTGAGGAAACCGCGGCGGTGCAACTCGCTCAGATGGCGTTGCGCCGTGGGACGGCTGATGCCCAGCGCGCTCGCGAGCTCCCCGGCGCCGAGCGGCTGGCCGGCCCGGCGCAGCGCGTCGAGCACCTTGCGCATGGTCGGGGGAAGCGGGTCCGTGCGCGGTGCGGAGCCGCGCAGAACGGAATACAGACTGTCCACTGTGGCCTGATCTACTTCGCCGCTGCCGGAAGCGCGTTCGCACCAGCTCCGGTACGCCGTCAGCTGTTCGCGCAGCTGCTCGAAACCGAAGGGCTTGACGAGGTAGTAGGCCGCGCCGAGCTGGATCGCGGAACGGACCGTGCCGAGGTCGCGGGACGCGGTGATCACGATGCACCCCGGCGGGGCGGCGCCCGAACGCAGGTCGCGCAGCAGCGAGAGGCCGTCCTCGTCGGGCAGGTAGATGTCGAGCAGCAGCAGGTCCGGCCGGACTTCCTCGACGCGGGCACGCGCCTCCGCCGCGGTGTGGGCCTTGCCGACGGCGGCGAAGCCGGGCACGCGGTCGATGCTGGCGGCGTGGATCGCGGCGACGCGGTAGTCGTCGTCGATGACGAGAGTCCGGATCGTCATGCGTACTCCGCGGGTTCGAGCGCGGCGCGGGATCGGGAATTCGGGAGCAGCACGTCGAATCGCGCGCCGGCCGAGCCGTCCACGGCGATCGATCCGCCGGAGCGGCGCACCAGCCGGTAGACGAGGGCGAGACCGAGTCCGCGGCGCATGCCCGGACGCGGGGTCTTCGTGGTGTAGCCGTCGGCGAAGATCTCCTGCAGCGCTTCCTCCGGGATGCCGGGACCGGTGTCGGAGACGGCGATGCGGACGTCCGGGCCGAGGGCGTCGACGAGAACCCGCACGCGGCGTTCTCCCGGCTGGCCGGCCACGGCGTCGACGGCGTTGTCGATGAGGTTGCCGAGCACGGTGACGAGCGCGCCGGGATCGGCGGTGCTGAGGTCGAGCCCGGAACCGGGGTCGACTTCGAGGCGCACGTCGCGTTCGGCGGCGATGGCGACCTTGGCCGAAAGCAGCGCGGCGAGTTCCGGCGGGGAGAACCGGGCGCGCAGATCGGTCGCCTGCGCGGCCGGGCCGTGCGCGATCTCGGTGAGGTAGCGGCCGGCTTCCTCCGCTTCGCCCAGGCCGAGGAGCCCGGACAGGACGTGCAGCCGGTTGGCGAATTCGTGTTCCTGCGCGCGCAAAGCGGTGGTCAGGCCGGTGACGGCGTGGAGTTCGCGCACCAGGCCTTCCATCTCGGTGCGGTCGCGCAGGGTGAGCACCGAACCGGCGTCCTGTCCGGAAAGGACGACCGGCATTTTGTTGACCACCAACAGGAATTCGTCGGTGAGGACGACCTCGTCGTCGGCGGCGGGCGCGGCGAGCAGGTCGCGGAGGCGGCCGGGCGGGACGAGTTCGCACAGGTCGCGGCCGCGGGCGGCGGAGGGGATTCCGAGCAGCCGGCGCGCTTCGTCGTTGATCACCTCGACGCGGCCGTGCCGGTCGAGGCCCACCATGCCCTCGCGGATGCCGTGCAGCATCGCCTCCCGTTCCTGGAGCAGGGACGCGATCTCGGAGACTTCGAGGCCGAACGTCGCGCGCTTGATCCGGTGGGAAAGCAGCAGGGACGCCGCCATTCCGATGGCCAGCGCCAACCCGGAGTAGAGGAGCACCCAGGGAATGTCGCTGACCAGCTCGCTGGTGACCTGTTCTTCGAGGATTCCCACCGAAACCTGGCCCGCCACCCCGCCGTCCGGACCGGAGATCGGCGCCTTGCCGTTGGCGGACCGGCCGAGGCTCCCGTTGTCGATCCCGAGATGGCCCTGGCCGTCGAGGGCGGCCACCGGTTCCTCGATGCGCTCGCCGACGAGCGCGGTGTTGGGATGGGAGTAGCGCAGCCCGGACCGGTCGGTGACGACGACGTACGACGCGCCCGTGGCCCGGCGGACCTGCTCGGCGGCGGCTTGGATGGCGCGGCCGGGATCGCGCCGCACGAGGGCGTCGCGGACGGACGGCATCTGCGCGACGGTGTTCGCGATCCCCAGCGCGCGCTGTCCGTATTGCGTGTCGAGGGTCTGGCCGGCGAGCTTCACGTAGAGCAGAGCCCCGGCCGAGACAGTGGCGAGCAGGATCCCGAGCACGGCGACGAGGATCTGCGAGGCGAGGGGACGTGACCGCCACATGACCGCTCCGCTCTGCCACTTGTCGTAGGGGCGTCCCGCATGACACCACGAGACCGCGCGGATGCCAAGAAACCGCGGCCGGTACGCCCGGATCGTCCGGTCCGGCGTGCACTTAATGAGCAGAAACCGAGAAAAGCGCACTGATCGCAGGTATCGCACGCAACATTCCGCCGCGCCGCGGCGCTTCTTAGCCTCCTCGAACGGAATCGGCCCCGATCGAGAGGACGCCACCGTGCACGCACCCAGATCCGGACCGCCCGGCGCCGCCATCGCCATGCGGGACGTCACCAAGCAGTTCGCGACCGAGGGCCCGGAGCCCTACACCGCGCTGCGCGACCTCGACCTGGAGGTGGCTCCCGGCGAGTTCTGCGCGGTCGTCGGACCCACCGGCTGCGGCAAGTCCACCACCTTGACCCTCGTCGCGGGCCTGGAACAGCCGTCGGCCGGCACGGTCCGGGTGCACGGCGCGGACGTCTCCGGCATCACGCCCGGGGTGGGGTTCATGTTCCAGACCGACGCGATCCTGCCCTGGAAAACGGTGCTGGACAACGTGTCCGCGGGACCGAGGTTCCGCGGCGTGGCCAAGGGCGCGGCGGTGTCCGGCGCGCGGGACTGGATCCGCCGGGTCGGGCTGAGCGGGTTCGAGGACCGGTACCCGCACCAGCTGTCCGGCGGGATGCGCAAGCGGGTCGCGCTCGCGCAGAACCTCATCAACGAGCCGCGGATCCTGCTCATGGACGAACCGTTCAGCGCGCTGGACGTGCAGACCCGGGCGAAGATGTCCGACGAACTGCTGTCGCTGTGGGAACTTACCCGGCCCGCCGTGGTGTTCGTGACCCATGACCTCGAAGAGGCGATCGCGCTCGCGGACACGGTGGTCGTGCTGACCGCCGGGCCGGCGGCGACGATCAAGGCCCGGTTCGCCATCGACCTGCCGCGCCCGCGGGTGGTGCAGGAAATCCGCTTCGAACGCCGGTTCGTCGACCTGTACCAGCAGATCTGGGACGCGCTGCGCACGGAGGTCGATCTGGCGTACGCGCAGACCACCCGGATCAGCGGGGAGGCGGGAGCATGACGACCGAAGTGGACTCGCCCGCGAGCCCCGCTGCCGGAGCTGCAGCAGTTGCTCGCCGTTCGCGCCGCCGGATACACGCCGTCCTGGTCCACACCGTCCAGGCGGCGGTGCTGGTGGTGCTTCTCGGCGGCTGGCAGCTGCTCGTGCAAGGAGACCAGCACGCGATCGTGCTGTACGGCCTTCCCTCGGGCATCTTCGACCGGTTGCGGTCGTGGGTCACCGAGGGCACCGCGCTCGGCTCGCTCGGCAGCCAGATCTGGACGACGATCGAAGAGGCGCTGATCGGGTTCGCCATCGGCACGGTGCTGGGCATCGTCTGCGGCATCGCGCTCGGCCGGATCCGGTTCCTGTCCGAGGTGTTCGGCCCGTTCATCAAGGTGCTCAACGCCATTCCGCGGATCGTGCTCGGCTCGGTCTTCGTGCTGGCGTTCGGGCTCGGGCTGGAATCGAAGATCCTGCTGGTGATCGTGCTGGTGTTCTTCGGGGTGTTCTTCAACGCCTTCCAGGGCACCCGCGAGGTCGACCGGACGTTCATCGCCAACGCCAGCATCCTCGGCGCCTCGCGGTGGCAGGTGACCCGGCAGGTCGTGCTGCCGTCGGCGTTCACCTGGATCATCGCGAGCCTGCACGTGAGCTTCGGCTTCGCGCTGATCGGCGCGATCGTCGGCGAGTTCCTCGGCGGCTACGCGGGTCTCGGCGTGCTGATCAAGAACGCGCAGGGCACCTTCGACGCGAGCGGCGTGTGGGCGGCGATGGTGATCATGGGCGTCGTCGCGCTCATCGCCGAATGGCTGATCACCCGCCTCGAACGCCGGCTGCTGCGCTGGCGGCCCGCCCAGCTGTCCGGTCCGGACCTGTAACCCCCGATTTTCCGCTCGAACAAAGGAGATCCCCGTGTCCGCGAAGAAATTGGCGGCCGTGCTCGCCGCGGCGCTGCTCGCCGTGGCCGGCTGCGCCTCGACCGCGAGCCAGAACGCAGGCACCAGTTCCACCGGCGGCACCGGCACCCCGGTGAGCATCATGGTCGGCGGCTTGAACAAGCAGATCTACCTGCCGTTCATGCTCGCCCAGCGGCTCGGCCTCTACCAGAAGCAGGGCCTGAACGTGACCCTGCAGGACGAGGGAGCCGGGGTCGACGCGACCACGAACATGGTGGCCGGAAAGGTCGACGGCGTCGGCGGTTTCTACGACCACACCATCGCCATGCAGGGGCTCGGCCAGTCGATGGAATCGGTGGTGTCGATGCTGACCACGCCGGGCGAAGTCGAACTGTGCCGCAACGAAGTGCGCGGCCAGATCCATTCGCCCGCCGACTGGTCCGGCCGCAACCTCGGGGTGACCGATCTCGGTTCCTCCACGGACTTCCTGACCCAGTACCTCGCGCAGAAGAACGGCGTCGACCCCACGAAAATCCACCGGGTGGGCGTGCAGGCCGGAGCCACGCTGATCGGAGCCTTGCAGCACGGCAACGTCGACTGCGCGATGACGACTGAGCCGACGGTGTCCACGGCCCTGGCCCAGGGCGCCGCGTTCGTCCTGCTGGACATGCGCACCGCGGCCGGCACGAAACAGCAGCTGGGCGGCCAGTACCCCGCGACGTCGCTGTACATGACCACGAAGTACGTGGACAGCCATCCCCAGGTGGTGCAGAAGCTCGTGAACGCGTATGTCGAGGCTCTCAAATGGATCCAGGGCCACAACGGCGCGCAGCTGGCCGACGTGATGCCAGCCGACTACTACGCCGGTTCCGGAAAAGACGCCTACGCCAAGGCGTTCGACAACGAGAAGGGCATCTACAACCCGACGGGCATCATGCCGCCGGACGGGCCGAAGACCAACCTCACTGTCTTGCAGGCGTTCAATCCGGATGTGAAGGGCAAGCAGATCGATCTTGGGAAGACGTACACGGACAAGTTCGTGACCGCCGCGCACTGATGCGGAACTGCTGTGCCCGGGCGCCTCGCGGTGCCCGGGCACAGCTGGCGTTTGGAGGCATTGGCTGGCGAATCGTCACCCGTGCAGAGCCGGAAGCCTCGAACCTCGGCTCAGCCCCTGCCCGTCCGCCTTGTGCACCGTGCACCACCGCCCTTCCTCCGTTTCGTCGCCCCGCCCGAAGCGCCGCACCCACCGCACTTCCTACCGTCGAGCTCAACGTTGTGACCCCGCACGACAGGAGCCCGCCGATGACCCGCCTTTCTCGCAGCCGGCTGGGGGTGCTGCTCGGCAGCACCACTCCGCCCGAACAGATCGGCAAGCAGGCCGCGGCCGCGGAGACCGCCGGTTTCGGGGAGTTGTGGCTGCCGGAGGACTACTTCTTCCTCGGCGGCATCGCGGGGGCCGCGCTGGCGCTCGGGGCGACGTCGCGGGTTCCGGTCGGCATCGGCGTGGTGTCGTCGGTCGTGCGGCATCCGGCGCTGCTGGCGATGGAGGTCAGCACGCTCGCCCGCGCCTACCCGGGCAGGCTGATGCCCGGGATCGGGCACGGCGTCCCCGCCTGGACCGCGCAGATGGGCCTCACCCAGCGGTCGCCGATGAGCGCCCTGCGCGAAACCCTCACCGCCGTCCGAGGACTGCTGCGCGGCGAGACGATCGACGAGGAGGGCCGGTTCGCCGCGTTCCGCGAGGTCGCGATCACCCACCCCGTCCCCGAGCGGGTGCCGCTGTTCACCGGGGTGCTCGGGGACAAGGGGCTCGACCTGACCGGACGCTTGGCCGACGGCCTGCTGGTGAGCGCGCTCGCGCCGGTCGAGTACGTGCGGAGCGCGCGGCGCAAGCTGGACGAGGCGGCGCGGGCGGCCGGGCGGGACGAGCGCATCACGATCACGGTTCTCGCGGCGGCCAACGTCACGCGGGATCCCGGGCAGGTGGCCGCCACCAGGGAAGCGCTCAAGGCGGTTCTCGCCTTTTACCTTGCCGCGACTGGTCCAGGACCGTTGTTCGGCGCGGTCGATGCCAACGAGCAGCTCGCGGACATGCTCTCGCGCGGCGGTCCCGAGGTGGTCGCCGCCGAGATGCCGGACGCCTGGCTCGACGTTTTCGGCGTAGTGGGCGGGCAGGACACCGCGCGGGCGCGCCTCAAGGAATACCTCGACGCCGGTGCGGACAACGTCGCCATCGCGACCGTCGTCGCGGACGGCGCGGAAGAAACTCTCGCCGCGGTCGGAGAACTGACCGGCGAATTCACTCACTGAAAGGGCACGACCATGAGCACTGACCGCGAGCGAATCCTCGAGGTGCACGAAGGCTGGTACGAGGCGAACGTCGGCCTCGTCGCCGACCGGATGCTGCAGTACTTCCCGGAGGGCGACGGCTACCACCAGTTCAACCTCAACGGCCACACCTATCACGGCGTTCTCGACAAGCACCGCCTGTGGGTCAACGCCGCGAAAATCGGGCTGAGCATCACCGCGATCAAGGACACCGCCGGCCCGGACGTCCAGGTTTTCGGGGACGTCGCGCTGCTCACCGCCGAGGGAACCGCGGACGTGCTGGCTCCGGGTCAGCAGGACGCCGTCCCGACTCCGTTCCGCACCACCGAATTCTTCCGCCGCGACGACGGCAAGGGCGGCCCGGACTGGCGGATCTGGCACATGCACGTCAGCGTCCAGGACCCGCAGATGCCCAAGCACGGAACGGAATGAGGATGAGCTTGGACCGCGTCAGCATCCAGGGCCGGACTGGAAAGCTGTCGGTGCTGCGCACGGCGGACGGCCGATCCGGCGTGCCGCTCGTGCTCCTGCATCCGATCAACTCCGCGGCGGCGGTCTGGGAGGACGTCGCCGCGCGGCTCGACCGCCCAGTCGTGGCGCCGGACCTGCGCGGGCACGGAAACTCCGGGCAGACCGGCCCGTTCACCGTCGAGGAAGGCTACGTTCCGGACGTCCTGTCGGTCCTCGACGCTCTGGGGCTGGACGAGGCGCACCTGGCCGGAGGGTCGCTCGGCGGCACGATCAGCGTCGCGCTGGCCGCGCTGCATCCCGGCCGGGTACGCAGTGTCGCCACGTTCGGTTCGACGCTGGGCACCGGCGTTCCGGCCGAGGCGATCGCCGCGATGGTGCGCGAGCTCGAAGCCCAGGGGACCGCCGGGTACTTCGCGGATCAGGTCCCGCAGATCGTGGGCCGAAAACACCGCGACTCGGCGCGCATCAGGGAGGTGATGGCGGAAGCGGTCGGCACCCGGCCGACGACGGTGGTCGCCGAAATCCTGTATGGAGCGTTCGGCGCGGACATCCGGCACCTGGCGGGAAAGGTTGCCGCGCCGGTGCTGGCCGTGGCTGGCACCGAGGATCCGACCTGCCCGCCCGCGATGTCGCGCGAACTGGCCGAAGCCACTGGCGGCACGGCGAAAGTGCTGGAAGGAACGGGTCACCTGCCGATGCTCGAGGAAACCGATCAGGTGGCCGGACTCATCCGGAAACACCTCGCGACCGCCGAGGAAGGAAGGCCGTGACGTACTCGATCGTCGCGCGCGATCCGGTCACCGGCTGGCTCGGCGTCGGCGCCCAGACCCACTTCTTCGGCGTCGGCGCGTTGCTGCCCTGGGCCGAGGCGGGCGTCGGCGCGGTGGCCACCCAGGCGTTCGTCAACGTCGACTACGGGCCTCGCGGCCTGGAGTTGTTGCGGGCGGGCGTACCCGCGCCGTCCACTGTGGACCTGTTGATCGCGGAGGACCTGGATTCCGGGTACCGCCAGCTGGGAATCGTCGACGCCCGGGGCTCGGTGGGTGCGCACACCGGCGAGTCGTGCGCGCCGCACGCCGGTTCCGCGCGCGGGCATCAGGTGACGGTGCAAGGAAACATGCTGGCCGCTCCGGGCGTGTGCCAGGCCGCGCTCAGCGCCTTCGAGACCGCGGACGGCGACCTCGCTGACCGCATCCTCGCCGGGCTCCGGGCCGCGGACAGCGCCGGGGGAGACGTGCGCGGTTCGCAGTCGGCCGCGCTGCTGGTCGTGTCCGGCCGCCGCGGGCCGACGCCCTGGAACGAGGTGGTCGTCGATCTGCGCGTCGACGACCACCCGGATCCGCTCGCCGAGCTGTCCCGCCTTCTCCCGCGTTCGCGGGCATTCGGCGCGGTCGGCGGAGTGATGTTCACCCGCGGTCTGACGCTCGGGCCGTTCGAGGGGGTCGCCCCGGACGAATTGGACGAGCGGCTGAGAGACCTCGCGTCGGCGGCGGAGGTCATCGGGCCGGACAACCGCGAGGCCGACTTCTGGCGTGCGGTGCTGCTCGCCCGCGCCGGACGGCATCGGGAAGCCGCCGACCTCTTCGCGGAGGTAGCGGCGTTCCGTCCCGCGCTGCTGGGATTCGCGAAAGGCCTGGCCCCGCTGGGCTTTCTCGACCGCGAAGCCCTCGCCGAGATGACCGCGCACCTCGAGGAGCCGGCATGAACCCCGCAGCCGCGGTCCAAACCGCGCGGGTGACCGAACTGGCCGCGAGCCTGATCCGGTGCGACACGCGGAATCCGCCCGGCGGCGAGCGTCCGGCGGTCGAACCGCTGTGCGCGGCCTTGGCCGAGCTGGGCGCCGAGATCGAGATTTTCGAGCCCGAGCCGGGCCGTCCGTCGGTCCTGGGCCGCATCGGGTCCGGCGACGGTCCCACGCTGCTGGTCAACGGGCACGTGGACGTCGTTCCGGTGTCCGAAGAGGACTGGTCGGTGCCGCCCTTCGGCGGCCTGGTCCGGGACGGGCTGCTCTACGGCCGCGGCGCCTGCGACATGAAAGGCGGGATCGCCGCGGCGCTCGAAGGGATGCGCGCCTGCCGCGACGCCGGAATCGCGCCGCCCGCGAACATCGTCTTCCACCTCGTGGCCGACGAGGAGACCGGCGGCCGGTTCGGGACGGAGGCGCTGGTCGCGGCCGGGCTGGTGCACGCGGACGCGGCCGTCGTGCCCGAACCGAGCGAGCTGCGGGTCGGGGTGGCCGAACGCGGCTCGCTGATGGTGGAGATCGTGGTGCGCGGCCGGGCGGGGCACGGCAGCGACCCGGCGGCCGGGCACTCGGCGGTGGCCGACGCGGCGCGGATCGTCTCCGCGCTCCACCTCGCCGATTTCGGCGACAGCGAGCATCCGTTCCTGGGCACTCCCACCGCCAACGCGGGAACCATCGCGGGCGGCACCGCCGTCAACATCGTGGCGGCCGAATGCCGCCTGCGGATCGACCGGCGCGTGCTGCCCGGCCAGACCCGGGACGAGGCGCTGGCCACCGTGACCGGGTTGATCGACGCCGCGGGCGTGTTCGACTACGACGCGGACGTGCTCGCCTTCGCCGAGGGATCCGAACTGGCCCCGGAGCACCCGTTCGTCGCGCAGGTCCGGCGGGCGGCGGGCGACGCGCCGGTCCGCGGGCTGAAACTCGGCACGGACGCACGGTTCCTCCGCAACCAGCTCGGCATCCCGACCGTCGTGTACGGACCCGGGTCCATGACCGTCGCGCACACCGCCGACGAGTACGTGCCAGTCGCCGAACTGACCGCCGCCGCCCGCACGTTCGCCCGGCTGTATGCCGGTTTCCGGGGTGTCACGACCTCGTGAGCAGCCACGACGGCAGTTAAGGTTTGCGCATGGAACACGTCGCCGAGTCCGCGATCGACGACGTGGTGCGCGGTGCCGTGCACTTCGGGAGCGGAGGCGGCGGCGACCCGTACCTGGCACAGCAGCTTCTGGTCGCGGCCGTCCGGCGGCACGGGCTGATCCCGCTCGTCACCGCCGACCGACTGCCGCCGGACGCCCTCGTCCTCCCCGTGGTGTCCGGCGGAACCCCGCACACGCTCGTCGAGAAGGCGCACAGCACCGTCGAGGCGGAGACTCTCCGGACCGCGGTGGAAGCACGCGCCGGACGGAAGTGCGCGGCGATCCTGCCGATCCAGCTCGGCAGCGTCAACGTGGCCGTCCCGCTGGCCGTCGCCGCCCAACTCGGCCTGCCGTGCCTCGACCTCGACCTGATGCGCCGCACGCTGCCCTCGATCGACCTGACGTTGCTGCGGCTGGCCGGGTTCTCCGTCTCGCCGATCACCGTGGTCGGCGGCTCTGGGGTGGTCGCCGAGTTCAGCCAAGGCTCCAGTGCTGTGCTCGGCGAGCTGGTGCGGGCCGTGCTGCCGCCGCTGGGTCTCGTGGCGCTGATCAGCGCGTATCGGGTGACCGCCGGGGACTGCGCGCGGCTCGGCACTGTCGGGTCGATCAGCGAGTGTGCCAGGATCGGCGCGGCACTCGCCGAAGACGGATACGACCCGTACCTGCGTGCCTGCGGCGGACGCCTGGTGTGCACCGGGACCGTCGCCGAAGTCCTGCAGCACTCGTCGGACGGCTGGCCGCGCGGCGTGGTTTCCCTCGATACCCCAGAGGGTTTCGTGCGGATCGACTTCCAGAACGAGAACCTGATCGTCAGCCGGGAAGGCACGGTGCTGGCGACCGTTCCGGACCTGATCGGCGTCGCGGACGCGGACACGGGTGCGCTGACGCAGACGATCGACCTCGCCGTCGGCCAGGAAGTCCACGTGCTCGCCAGCCCGGTCGACGAGCGGTGGCACACGCCCGAAGGACACGCGGCGGCCGGGCCGCGCGCGTTCGGCTACGCCGTCGACCCGGTGCGATTCGACGGTTCGACTCCGCTGGCCGGCGCCCGATGAGCCGGTTGCGAGTGGGCCTCGACGCCGTCGCCGCCCGAGCCGTGGCGGTGGACGAGCGGAGCCGGATCGTGGCGTCCCGCCGAGGACTTCCCGAGGCTGACTCGCCGTCGCGATTGCTCGGCGCACTCGTCGCGGAAGGGATCGACGCCGAGGCGATCGACCGGGTCGTGGCGATCCTGCCGGAGCCCGTGCCTGCCGAGGCGGGAGCTCGCGTCGGGGTCCTGCGCATCGGCGGCGCGACCGCGCTGCCGCCGCTCGTGGGCTGGCCGACCGGGATGTCCGGCGCGCTGGCGGGACCGGTCGCGATGGTGCGGGGCGGGCACGAATACGACGGCACCCCGTCGGCGCCGCTGGACCTGGCCGCGGTGGCCGAATTCGCCCGCCGGTGCGCCGGAAACGTGCGCGCGGTCGCGCTCGCCGGAGTCCACGGGCTGGAGAATCCCGACCACGAACAGCGGGCCGCGGCCTTGCTCGCCGACGTGCTCGGTCCGGAGATCCCGGTGCGGAAAGGCAGCGAGACCGAAGCGATCGGGTTGCTGGAACGGGAAAACACCGCCGCGCTCGACGCGGCTCTCGCCGAGTTCGCCCGCGCCCGGATCGCCGAGCTAGGCGCGGCCGTCCGGACGCACAATCCCGAGGCGGAGCTGTACCTGGTCCGCGGCGACGGAACGGTCCTGCCCGAACTCGCCGCACAGCGTCAGGCCACGGCGTGTCTCGGCGCGGCCCGGGCGGCGATGCTGCACGGCGCCGCCCGGCTGGCCGGAGTGCCCGCGGCCGTGGTGGTGGAAACGACTGGCGGCCAGACTGTCGTCGGGACGACCCGTGGCGGGTTGCTGCCGGAATCGGGCGCACACCGGGAATTCGGCGGCATCCGGATCGGCGCGCGCCTGCCTCGGCTGACCGTGCTGAACCGCGAGAGTTCTCTCTCCGCAGCGGTGGCCCGCGCGCGGTACGGGTACGACGATCTTCCCGTCGTTCTCGTCGGAGACCGGTCCGTGCCCGACGCGATTCGGCTGCCGGACGGCGATCTCGCGGCCGCGGTGGGGGCGGCGACCGCGGAGGCAGCGGGCTCGGTCGACCGGATCTTCTGGCAGGGCACCGGCGGAAGGGAAGATTCGGCAGCTCGCGCCCGGCAGCTGGCCCGGGACGCCGCGGTCCGCGCCGGAGCCGATCCCCCCACCCTGCGGGAAACGCCGGTGAAGGAGGCGCTGATGACTTACGTTCCGGTGCCGGCCGCGCGCCTGCAGGCGACCGCGGTGGGGCCGATCCTGGAACCGGTGGCGCCATGACGGTCACCTTGGCCCAGCTGCTGGACCTGAACCTGGTCGAGCACTACGAGGTGCTCGCGGGCGAATCCGGGCTGAAGCGGCCGGTCGGGGCGGTCGTCGCGGGTGCCGCGGTGCACGAGATTTCCGAACTCGCCCCGCGCAGCGTGGTCGTGTTCGGCCGGGAGCAGCTCGTCCTCGACGACCTCGCCGCGGATCTCGCGATCCGGCTGGCAGGCAGCGCGGGACTGTCCGGGATCGTCGCGGCCCGCACGCACCGGCCGGTGCCCTTCGCCACCCGCAGGCTCGCCGACCGGCTCGCGCTGCCGCTCATCGGCGTCGACGACATCACTCCCACCGGGGTGGTCACCGCGTTCGCCTCCTACGTCAGCGCCCCCGAGATCGCCGGCCTGCGCGTGCTCGGCGACGCCTCGCGCCGCTTCCAGCGCCCGCCCGCCGACGCGAACGCGCTCGCCTCGCAGCTCACCGCGACTCTCGGCGAACCGGTGGCGCTCGTCGACGCCGAAGCCCGTTTCGTGGCCGGCGATCCGGCTGTGCACGCGCTGTTCGGCCGGTGTGCCGACCCGGCGCTGCTGGCCGATTCGCGACCGGTCGCCCTGACTGTCGGCGTGGACGGCGAGCTGATGCTGCACCCGGTCCAGGTCGTCGCGACCGGGCCGGCGGTCTATTGGATCGTGGTGCAGCGGCCTCGCTTCGCGGCCGGGGTGCTGCTCGAACCGGTCCGGCGCGCGATCGCGATCGCGGCGCTCTCGTTCGCGGTGCACGTGGCGGGGGAAGCCCTGCGCGACGAACGGGAACACCGGCGCCGATCGCTGCTGCTCAGCGAAATCCTGGAACAGCCCGGCGAACCGGGACGCGGCACCGTCGAGCGGGCCACCGCGCTCGGCTGGCGGCTCGCCGGACGGCACACCGCGGTGCAGGTGCAGACCGCGGATGTCCCGGCCGCGCTCCGGATGTCCGCGCTGGGTACGGAATTGGAGGCGCGGCTGGCCGAACACGGCATCGACGCGAGGCTCGTCGAACGCGCCGACGGATGGCTGTTCTGGCTGACCGCCGACGCCGCGGATCCCGGCCCGCTGCTCGATCGGCTGGCCAAGACGCTCGCCGCCGTCGAAGCGGAACATCCGGGGCTGCGGCTGTGCGCGGGAGTGGGCCGCGCACACACGGGCGCGGCGGGCATCGGCCGCTCCGCCGAACAGGCCCGCCGCGCGGCCTTGCTCGCCCACACCTCGCACCGCCGGGCGGTCGTGGAGCACATCGACGCCGGCTCCGCCCGGAAACTGATCGCAGGCTGGTACGGATCCGCTCCGCTGCGCGGGGCGGCAGCCGACCTGCTCGCACCGCTCGACGAGGCAGATCCCTCCGGCGGCCTGGTCCGCACTTTGCGGTGCTACCTGGATTCCCAGTCGTCGGCGAAGGCGGCTGGGGTCGCTCTCGGGGTGCATCGCAATACTGTGATGCAGCGGATGGAGCGGATTGCTGAGCTGTTGGCTGTCGATCTCGGCGATCCGGACGATCGTCTGGCCGTGCATTTGGCGACGCGTGCGGCGGGTGTGGATTGGGATGAATCTGGCTGACGTCGCGCATGGGACGGCGGGTTGTGGTTCGTCCGTGGTGCGCGATGACTCGGGAGCGAGGGAATCTCTGTTGGCTACAAGGCATCACTCGGAGCCATTCTCGGTCTCCACCGCAGTACCGTGACGCAGCGGATGGAGCGGATTGCCGAGCTGTTGGCTGTTGATCTCGGTGATCCGGACGATCGTCTGGCCGTGCATTTGGCGACGCGTGCGGCGGGTGTGGATTGGGATGAATCTGGCTGACGTCGCGCATGGGACGGCGGGTTGTGGTTCGTCCGTGGTGCGCGATGACTCGGGAGCGAGGGAATCTCTGTTGGCTACAAGGCATCACTCGGAGCCACTCTCGGTCGCCACCGCAGCATCGTGGTGCAGCGCATGGAAAGGATTGCCGAGCTGACGTCGCGCACAAGGCAGCGAGCCGCAATTCGGCCCCCGTGCACGATGACCCCGCGCGGCCGAGCCGGTTGAGTGTCCCGAATGGACACACGCACTGCGAGAATCACTGTCGGCTACAAGGCATCGGCCGAGCAGTTCGGGCCGCGGCCTCTGGTGGAGCTGGCCGTCCTCGCCGAACAGCAGGGGTTCGATTCGGTGCTGGTGAGCGATCACTACCAGCCCTGGCGGCACCGGAACGGGCACGCGCCGTTCTCGGTGGCCTGGCTCGCCGCGGCGGGGGAGCGGACCGGGCGGGTCCGGCTCGGCACGAGTGTGCTGACCGCGACCTTCCGCTATCACCCGGCCGTCGTGGCGCAGGCGTTCGGCACTCTCGGCGCGCTGTATCCCGGACGCGTCCTGCTCGGTCTCGGCACCGGCGAAGCGCTCAACGAGGTCGCGGTCGCCCGGATGGAATGGCCCGGGTTCAAGGAACGGTTCGCCCGTCTGCGCGAGGCGATCGACCTCATCCGTCGCTTGTGGACAGAGGAGCGGGTGAGTTTCGACGGCGAGTACTACCAAACGGAGAACGCGACCGTCTACGACCGCCCCGCGCGGCCGGTGCCTGTCTACGTCGCGGCGGGCGGCCCAGTGGTGGCGAAGTACGCCGGCCGGACGGCGGACGGCTTCATCTGCACCAGCGGCAAGGGCATGGAGCTCTACACGGAGAAGCTGCAGCCGGCCGTCGACGCCGGAGCCGAACAGGCAGGCCGCGAACCCGCGGACGTCGCGCGCTCGATCGAGATCAAGCTGTCCTACGACATCGATGCCGAGGCCGCCGTCGCGAACACCAGGTTCTGGGCGCCGCTGTCCCTGACCGCCGAACAGAAGCACGGCATCTCCGATCCCGTCGACATGGAGCGCGTCGCCGACGAACTCCCGACGTCCCAGATCGCTTCCCGGTGGATCGTCTCCGCCGATCCCGACGAGGTCGTCGAACGGATCCGCCCGTACGTCGACGCCGGCTTCACCGACCTGGTGCTGCACGCGCCCGGCGACGATCAAGCCCGCTTCCTCGAACTGGCCCGGCGGGATCTCCTGCCCCGGTTGCGCAGGCTGGGCTGAGAGCCCTGCCGAGCGGCCTTCGCAGTGCAGTGAGCCCACTGACGGCACTGCGGCCGCTCCTTAGCCTTCCTCCGACGCGGCGTCGCGTGGACGGAAGGAGCAGCCCGATGACGGCAGTCGATACCCGGCCAGGAGAACCGAGTGCCGCCGATCTTCCTCCGCCGGACGGGACGATTCGGCTGCCGCTCCTCCTCAGCGCGCGACGCGGCTGGTTCAGCGTGGCGGCCCCGGCTTCGGGCCTGAACCGGCCGCTAACCGGGGCGGTGCCGTGGGACCCAGCCCAGCCGCCCGGCCGACACCAGCTAGTGCTGATGACGACGCCTCACCCGACTGCCGACGAGCTGGCGCAAGCCCTGACCGCGGTTGGCCTCGCGGGAGCTGCGGCGCTCGTCGTACGGGCTCTGCCTGCAGAACTGGACTTCACCGCCGCCGATGTGCCAGTGCTGGTGGCGGAAAAACAGGTCGGCTGGGCGGAGATCGACACGGCGGTGCGATCTCTGCTGTCCAGCGCCCGGTTCGGCACCGTCACCCCGACTGCGAGCGGTCTCTACGACCTGGCCGAAAGCGCGTCCCTGGCGCTGGACGGCGCCGTGATGATCACCGATTCAGCCTTCCGCGTGCTCGCTTTCGGATGCGCCGAACCGGTGGACGCGCTCACGACCGAAATGGTGCTGGCCCGACGCGTTCCGGAGAAGGTCCGGAAGCGACTCGCCCAGGTCCGAAAGATCGCGCGCCTTAACCTCCCGGATGCGGGTACTCGCTGGGCCGCCCCGATCCGCTCCGGCAACACCATCGGCGGTTACGTCGTCTGCGCACCGCGCCGATCGTCCGCGTCCGTGCCGCGGGTGCTGGATGAAGTGTCGACGGCCGCCGCTGCCTGGTTCATCGACGAACCCGCCGGGCGAGACGACGAAGACACGATCCGCGCCGAGCTGCTGCGCGGATTGCTGGCTGGTTCAGGATCGCTGGAAGCGCTGACCGAACGGCTCGGCACTTCGCAACGGTGGCGTCTCGCGGCCCTCGGCGCGATCACCTCCGATCGCGAGAGCGCCCTGGCGCGCTGCACACGGATGCTCAACCCAGACACGGCGACCGCAGTACTCGGTTCCCTCATGTTCGTCCTGTTCCCCTCCGCCCCAGGCACAGGACCCGTCGATTTCACCGAGCGCCTGCGGCGACGCGCGTCGACGGACGTGCCGCTGGTGGCGTGCCTCGGCCGCCCCTGCACAACCGGCTCCGAAATCCGCGCCGAGTCGGGCCCACTACGGCACGCCGCAGGTGTGCTGGCCGCCCGAACGGCACCCGCCACCGCCCACCTGACGGACCTGCTCCCGCACGTCCTGATCGCCGAACTGGCGGACCTCGCCGCCGAACACCCCGCCCTGCTCGACGGTTCCCTCGACGTGCTGCGCCGCGACCCGTCACCGCGCGGCGCCGAGTACCTGAACACGCTGCGCTGCTGGTTCGACGCCGGCGGAGACGCCACCCGCGCCGCGGCCGCGCTTCGGATTCATCGCAACACCTTCCGGTACCGGTTGCAACGCATCGAAGAGCTGTGCGCGGTCGACCTGGACGATCCCGTGCAGCGCTTCACGATCGAGCTGCAGACCCGGCTTTTGGCGTCGCCCGGCGGACGTCCGCGAGGCCCCTGGCGAGACGGCTAGGGGTGGTCCTCAAACCGTACTGATCGGTATGTTTCGCCAGGTTTCGGACCGCGGACTGCGCACGCTGTGCAGGCGATCGAAGAATGGCGGGGAGAACTCGATGAAGGTCTTGTTCACGACGTTCGCGGCGAACGCGCACCTCTACAACCTGGTGCCGACGGCGTGGGCGCTGCGCTCGGCCGGACATGACGTCCGGGTCGCCGCCCAGCCGGACCTCGCCGACGCGATCGTCCGCACCGGACTGCCCGCGGTCGCGGTCGGCCCGGTGCTGGATCTGGGCGGACGCAACGGCAAGGACCAGGAACGGCCCGCCGGCAAGACTGTCTTCGACTGGGAGTTCGACATCACCGAGACCAGGGAAGACCGGCTCACTCTGGACTACGTCCGCGGCGTGTTCACGACGTGGTGCTCGATCGCGCTGGAAAACCTCGCCCACGACGAGGCGCTCGACGACCTCGTAGGGTTCGCCCGGTCATGGCGGCCGGATCTGGTCGTGTGGGACGCGCTGACGTACATGGGCCCGATCGCCGCGCGGGCCAGCGGCGCGGCACACGTCCGGATGCTGTTCGGCCTCGACCACTGGGCCCGCATGCGCGCCCTCTTCACCGACCTGGGCGGCATCGGGGGAGCCGACCCGATGGCGGAGTGGCTGTCAGGAAAGCTGGACCGGTACGGCTGCGCTTTCGACGAGGAACTGGTCCTAGGGCAGCGCACGCTCGACCCGCTGCCGCCGTGGACCCGATTCCCGGTCGGCGCGGACTACCTCCCGGTACGGCACGTCCCCTACAACGGCCCGTCGACGGTGCCGCCGTGGCTGTCCGAACCGCCCTCGCGACGTCGCGTCTGCGTCACCCTGGGCATGTCGCGCCGAGACCTGTGGGGCGATGACCAGTTCTCGGTCAGCGACCTTTTCGCCGCGGTTGCCGACCTCGACGTCGAAGTGGTAGCAACCCTGACCGCCCGGCAGGCGGAATCGGCCTCAGCAGTACCGGACAACGTCCGGCTGTACGACTTCGTCCCTCTGGACGCCCTGCTGCCGACCTGCGCCGCGGTGATCCATCACGGAGGTGCGGGAACGATCGGAAACGCCGTGGTGCACGGCATTCCGCAACTGGTGATCCCGGGAAACATGTGGGACAAGGCGGGTTTGGCCGACTTGCTGGCTGCTCAAGGAGCCGGTCTGGTACTGGAACACGACCAGGTCACTGCCGGGCAATTGCGTGCGCAGCTGGTGAGGCTGCTGGACGAGCCGTCGTTCGCCGTGTCGGCGGAGAAGGTGTGCGCGCAGGTGCTGGAAACCCCCGCACCCGCCCAGATCGTGCCGGAACTGGAACGGCTGGCGGGCGTCCGAGACTGACGGCTGCCGCTCGGCCGTGGAGACAAGGCCCTTGCTGCCGCCGGTGATACGCTCGCCCCGGCAATGGAAAGATTCGCGTGTCGACACCAATGTGGACGTTCGCCCGAAGCAGATGGTCACGAAGCTGAAATTCTACGATCTCGAACTGCTTGCCGATGGCGGTGCTCTCGCGATCGCTCTCCCGAGGTTGTTGCTCGCCGAGGGGGTCGTGTCGAGCGGTCCGTATCTCGATCGTGCGCGCCAAGAGGAACGTGTTCTGTCGACTCGGGGCAGCGTCGACTGGTTCACGTGGGAGCCTGTTGACGAGTTCAGATTCGACCGGCGAACCGGCCGGCTGACCAGCGTTGCCTTGCGGTTGCCGGACACGACGTTTCTCGCCGACTTGCACGGAGCATCCGTCTCGGCGAGCCGAGGCACAGTGCGACTGGACCCGGTTCGCGATTTCTTCGCCCCTGCTACGAGGTATCGCCACTACCGGTCCGACGATACCTTGTTCTGCTTCGATCGTAATGTTGTCACGAAATTCGAAGAAATCGAGGTGGCGTCCGGGCTGTGGTTGCTCTTTGCTTCGGATGGCTACTGCGGCTGGCGACTGGCCGAGGCCTCCCGGGTGCTCGCTGATGCCGACGATTCGCCGGTAGCAGACGATGTTTCATGCGACCTGCTGCGCGAGTGCCTGGCTGAATACTTTGACCTGACGTCGGAGCAACGGATAGACGAACTGATATCCGGTGAAGCCTTGCAGCGACTGCGAAGCATCGCCGCGCGGCTGCAATCGAACGGCGGCCAGTGCTGCGACGGATGCCGAATTCTGCTCCGTCAGGTTGAGGACCTGCTGCGGGAATGGAGCCGGTGACGCGAAAACGTCGGTCCTTGCCTGGTGAAGCAATGGAATCTGGATTCTGTGCGGGACGGAAGGCCTGATCCTGATGTTATCCCGAAATGGCGGATAATGCGCCCGTGAAACTTCTGGAACCGGCCGTTCCCGTCGCGTTGGCGGCCGCGAAACCCCTGGGATTTGCGCTAAGGGCGAGTGCGGCAGTTCGGCGAGGTGCGAATCCTGGCTGAAGAGCAGAAGGCCTCCCTGGCCACGGCGACAAGGAGGCCTTCCTGTGTCCACAATGGACTCAGAAACATGTCACCGGCACTTCAGGGCGCCGTCGGAGATCGCCACTCCGCCGACCTTGCCGTCGGCCGTGGGGGTGAATTCGAACTGCCAGCCCGGCTTTTCCGGGAGGGGCAGCTCGAATCGGCCGGCCTTGCCTTCCTTCAGTCCGCGCCCGTCGTACGCCTTGTGCAGGTCGGCCAGCGAGGATCCGACGCCGATGCCCTCCGCGGTCTTGGCGTCGGGCGGCGCGCCCAGCTCGTGCAAGCCGTTCTTGCCGAACGAGGCGCCGCCGGCCGCGGCGAACGCCTTGTCGCGCTCTTCCCGCTTGCCCGCCAGGTCGGCACTCGCCATCGCGGCGTCCGCCGACAGCTGAGCCGCCTCCGCGTCCTTGGCGGCCGCCTTGGCCGAATCCGCGGCGGACTTGCCCGCGGGCTGTTTCGCGGCCTGGTCCGCCGCGTCCGCCTTGGCGTTGAGGTCGTCGGCCTTCCGCTGCGCCTCGGCCTCGGCGGCCAGCCGCGCCTGGTCCGGCGCGGGGCCGCCCTGCCAGCTCAGAACCGTGCAGCCGTCCAGCGTGGACACCGGGGCGTTGGCGAGTTTCCCGGTGGCCGCAGCCGCTTCCTTGGCCATCCCGGGCGCGATGCCGCGGTAACCGGCCGCGCCGAAAACCTCGGGCCGGGCGGCGGCGCTTTCCGGCGCAGCGCTGGTGGCTTCCGACGAACACGCCGCCAGCGCGGAGACCGCGGCGATCGCCGCGGCCGCACGGCCGATGGACATGACAAAACCCTTGTGCATCTGATTCCCCTCGTACCCGGACCCAATCGATGGGGTCGTCGTTCCCGGCGGACCGAGATATCGGATAACTTACCGGACCCCGGCGGCTTCCCCCATTGATTACCCGACAGGGCGCTTTCGGCTCGTGCGGGAGGGCGGCCGTCTTGATTGTTCCCGGGCTTGGGAGGCTCCTGAGAGCGCAGTGTCGAGCCGGTCAGGGATGCTGAGAGCCAGCGAACCGGCGCGTCGGCCGAAGACGACCCCGGCCGCCAGGCCTGAGCCGCCGAAAATGATGCCGCTAGTGACGGCATGACCGCAGCCGGGACCGCTCCCGAGGACCGGCAATACCCTCCCAGCGCGAGCCTCGGGAACGCGGACGCCGGGAGGACGAGCGATGGTCGGCCCTCGCACAGCTGCCACGACTGGCGGGCCGCACCGCCATCGGGTTCGCCAGCTTTTCCCTGATCCAGCGCATCGCCGGGCAGTCCACCGCGGCCCGGTCAGTCTGGGCCAGCGCGCGGCCCCGGACAGGATTGTTCGATACCCCGCTGTTTCGCCCGCGAATGCGGCGAGGAACGGCGGTCGGTCCCTATCCCGTGCGAATCGCATTCGGCCCTTCGCATACCGGCAAATGGAGGCTCGGTCATGAGCACGTTCGTTCTCGTGCACGGTTCCTGGCACGACGGTTCGGCCTGGGACGCGGTCGTTCCCCGGTTGGAGGAGCTCGGCCACGTCGCGCACAGTCCGACGATGGCGGGTCATGGCAAAGGCGCGGACAAAGCGGTCGGCCACGAGGACTGCGTGCGGTCGGTCCAGCGGTTCGTCGTGGACCGCGATCTCGCGGACGTCGTGCTGGTCGGCCACAGTTTCGGCGGGTCGGTGATCGCGCGGGTCGCCGAGGAGGTCCCGGATCGGTTGCGTCGCCTGGTCTTCTGGAACGCGTTCGTGCCGCGGCCGGGCACCAGCGTCGAGGACGATTTTCCGCCCCATTATCGCGAATTGTTCGCACGCCTGGCCCGCGAGTCGGGCGACAACACGGTGATGTTGCCGTTCCCGATCTGGCGCGAGGCGTTCGTCCAGGACGCCGACCTCGACCGCGCGACGGCCGCTTACCAGCAGCTGTCGCCGACGCCGTACCAGCCGTTCCTGGACCGGCTCGACTTGTCGAGGTTCTACCGGCTGGAGATCGCCAAGAGCTACCTGAACTGCACTGACGACACGGCGCTCCCGCCCGGCGAATGGGGGTGGCACCCGCGGATGTCCGGACGGCTCGGCTTGCACCGGCTGGTGCAGCTGCCCGGCAGCCACGAGGTCGTGTTCACCAATCCCCGGCTGCTCGCCGAAAAGATCGCCCAGGCCGGGAGGGACTGACGCGAGCATGCCGCGCAAGCGCTCGGCAGGGGACTGAACTCGCGCCGGGCGCTCTCGGCCGGACTCCGTCGGCGCGACGCCGTCCACCTCACCGAAGCGAACGGCCCGATCTGGGCCGTATCCGCCAAGAACGCCGGCTCCGGCATCGGCGTGATCCGGGAAGTGCGCATCGCCGTGACCCCTGTCGGCGCCTCGGAATTCTCCGGAGGGTATGACGAAACCGTGGCGTATCTGCGCGATAACTGCAACGTGGAACTGAACAGGGACTACGCCCTGAGCAAACTCTCGCCCGGAGGAGTCTTCGCTACCGGCGACGAGATCAGACTATTCGAACTGGCCGCCGGCTCGCGCGATTTGTTCGCCGGGTTGACGATCTCAGTGGAGCTCGAGGGAACACTTCGAGACACGTACTCGAAGAACATCTACTGTATACCGTCATCCGGAATTCCCCCTGCGCCGCAGAGCTGATGCGTCAGGGCGGCGCGGGTTTCGCGTTCCGCGTCCGCACCGGGATCGCGTGCGATACTCTGGCGACGACGTGATGGCGGGGTATGAGAGGAGACCACTTGGCACAGTGGATCCCGGCAATTCCCGTGCCAGTGGAATGCGGCAATAGGATTTCTGTGATTTTCTCTCGTTTTCGTTTTGCTCTGGCCGGCATCACGGGCGTGGTAGCTGTCGCGGTCAGCGGGTGCTCCGAACCGACGCCGGGGACGGCAAGCCCGGCACCCTCCTCGTCGAAGAGCGAGACTGCGGAGGCCCCGAAGGTTCCCGCTCCGGTCAATGTGGACAAGTTCCTCGCGGATCCGTGCAGCATGCTGACGCCAGCGCAGCTGTCCGCGCTGCAGCTGAGCCAGCCCGAGGCTGATAAGGCGTCCAGCTCTGTCGGTTGCGGGTGGCGGTTCAGCGACGGGTACACGGCCGTCAGCGCGACGTTCCTGACCACCGTGAAGAACGGCCTGACGAACGCCTACCGGCAAAAGGCTTCCGGCTATTACCAGGGCGGCTACTTCGAGCCGACGGTCGTGAGCGGTTTTCCGGCTGTGCTGGCCAATACCGCGGACCGCCGCAGCCAGGGGCAGGTGACGATGCTGGTCGGCGTGTCGGATCAAACGGAAATGCTCGTGCTGATCCAGGGGACGCCCGGCAGCAACGCCACGACAGCGGCGACGAACGTGACCAAGGCCGTCCTGTCCACCATGCGAGGCGGGCAGTGAGATGGCGGGGCAGTCCGTCGCCGCGCCTCACCGTGTGCGAGACCATCGGGCGCCTCGGCGGCGCGGGCGATTCCGTGCAGGCGCTCGAGGTCCGGCGCACGAATCACCAAGCAGGGGAGACCCAGGTGCCGGATGTGGTGCGGCATCAAGCATCCAAGCTGAGGTCAAACAGCACCCGAACACGCTGCACCGCACAAGCAGCCGCCCGCTCCCGCCGCGGTACGAGGTCCGGGACAGCAATCAACCCCGCGGAGGCAAGCTCTCCAGCACCTTCTCCCCGGCCTGCTGACCAGAGTTGGCCGCGTCGGCCAGGGACGGCACGTCGAGCTGGTAATCGCCCGCCAGGTGCACGGGGCCGAAGTTCTCGCGCAGCGTCGCGAGCGAAGCCCTTCCTCCGGGTGCCCAGAACGGCACGACCCGCGGGTGCCGGCGCAGGATGCCTTCGCCGATCTTCCCCTTCAGCTCGGGATAGAGCTTCAGCAGATCCGCGGCGAAACGAGCGACGATCTCCTCGTCGCTGGATTCGAACAGCTTGTCGGCCTCAGCCCCGCCAGCGAAGCAGGCCAAGGCTCCGCCGGGTGTGCGTGCGGGGCCGCGGCGCAGGGCGGCGGCGTGGTTGAACACCGCCTGGAACGACAGCTCCGGCGTCGACACGGCGAGGTAGTCGTCCCAGCGCTGCGGTCCCTCCTCGTGGGTGAAGAAGCCCACCACGACGTATCGGCCGTAGCGGATGTCGGCGAACGCTTTGCGGTACTCGAAGGGCAGATCGCGGATGATCCGCACCGCGATGTCGGCAGGCACCGCGACGATGGCGCGCTTAGCGAGGAGGCGCGCCGGCCCGTCCGCGCTGTCGTATTCCACGGCTACGCCGTCGGCGGTTCGCTTCAGGGAGGTCACCGGCGAGTTGAGCCGGATCCGTTCGCCGAGGTCCTTGCTCAGGATGTCGGTCAGCGTCTGGTTGCCGCCCTCGGGCAGCGAGAGGTTCGGGACCTTGCCGGGGTCGGTCAGCAGGATGCCCATCGAGTAGACGAACTGCGTGGCGGCGGTTTCCTCCGGCTCGCACCCCATCCACTGCCCGGACCACGAGCGGACCATTCTCCGCGCGAGATCTGACTTGACCCCGCGCAGCACGAAGTCGGCACGCCGGGCGTCGAGCTTCGCCCGGACTCGCTTCGCCCAGCGGTTTTCCCTTTCCAGGAACGGGACGTTCGTGAGGATCCGGGTGCCCACCGCCGCCAGTCCGAGGCGGTCCGCGAAGCTCGTTCGCGACTGGAACATCAGGGCGAACGGGTTGGACGTGTCGACCTGTTTCCCGCCGAGAGCCAGCGCCACCGACTTTCCTTCGAGCGTTCCCATCGGGACCCGGTGCCGGTGCAGGGCGTCGATCAGGGGACCGGTGCCCTCGGTGAACTGGGTGCCGAGGTTGATCCAGTAATCGCCCTGGCGCACCGAATCCACGCGGCCGCCGGCCCGGTCCGCGGCCTCGAGCACGACGACGTCCCGGTCGGCCAGCGTGGTCGCGGCCATCAGGCCGGCCATGCCGGCTCCGACCACCACTACCTCGCAGGTTTCTTCACGCACGTTGGTCATTGGTTTTCCTTCACGAAATCGGCGGGGAGGACGCCCGTTCCTCGGGCGCGGGTCGCGACAACGGGTTCGGCGAGGACCTCGGCTCGGCCGGATTCGTCGACGGAGCGGCAGATGACGCGCAGTTCGAAGTCGACCGTCCGGCTGCGGGTGCCCTTGGCCGCCAGGCGTGCCTCGATCTCGATCACGTCGCCGCCGCGGACCGGCGCGAGGAATTCGACGGAGGAGTAGCCCGCGAAGAGGCTTTCGTGGCCGTCGCCGAGGATCGCCAGATGGGTTCCGGCGTCGCCGAACAGTTTCAGGCTGTATGCGCCGTCGACGAGGTTTCCGGCGTAGTGGGCGTCGGAGTACGCGACGTAGCGCTGGTGCACGACCTTCATCCGGTGACCGCGGTGGCGGTGGCCGCGCGACCCTCCTCCGGCGCCGTCGGGACCTCGACCTCGGTGTCGATGCGGCCGATGTGCTTGGCGGCCGCGTCGCCGTCGAGGGCGATGCCGGGATAGCCGCGGCGGGCGATCTCCTCGCAGATCCGGCGGTAGCGCCCGACTCCGCCGACGTAACCCATGAAGGTCGACGGTTTGCCCGCGACGTTGGAGCCGCGATACCACGAGTCGGTGCTCGCGTAGAGCGTCTGGTTCACCGTCCACTCGGTGATGCCGACCCAGTCGTCCTGGCCCTCGGGGGTCGCCTCGATGACCTCGCGGCCCTCGGCGCGCGCATGGCCGATCAGGTCGGTGATCCAGTCGATTGCCTGCTCGATGGTCATCACGACATTGCTGGCGAGCGCCGGGCTTTGCGGGCCCGCGACCATGAAGAAGTTGGGGAATCCCGCGGTCAGCAGGCCGAGGTAGGTGCGTACGCCGTCGCGCCAGGCGTCCTGCAGCTTGCCGTGGCCGGGCGTGGTGACGTTGAGCCCGAAGAGCGGTCCGGTGAAGGCGTCGAACCCGATCGCCAGGACGATGACGTCGACCTCGTAGGAGCCGGCCTCGGTGACGATGCTGTCCGCGGTCATCGTGGCGATGGGTTCCTCGCGGAGCGAGACCAGGGAAACGTTGGGACGGTTGAACGTTTCGTAGTAGCCGGTGCCGAAACAGCTTCGCTTGGCACCCATCGGGAAATGCGGTTCGAGCAGCGTCGCTGTGCGCTTGTCGTGGACTGTCTCGTGGATCTTGCCGCGGAAGAAGTCCGCCGCTGTCTTGTTCGCGTCGAGATCGAAGAGCAGGTCGGCGAATTCCGAGCCCACGCCCAGGAAACCGCTGCGCTCGTATGCCGCTTCGTAGCGGCTCTGGCGTTCCTCGTCGGAGACGTCGAAGGCGCGGTCGGTCACCGGTCGGTCCGGGATGCCGCCGGGCGAGTAACGGCACTCCTGCCGGATTTCCGGGTACCGGCTCTTGATCTCGTCGACCGCCTCGGGCGGCAGTGCGCGGTTGCGCGCCGGGAACACGTAGTTGGCGGTGCGCTGGAACACCGTCAGCTTCTCGGCGACCTCGGCGATGAGCGGAATGCATTGCACGCCAGACGATCCCGTGCCGATCACCGCGACCCGCTTGCCCGCGAGGTCGTCGAGCGAGACGTTCCAGCGGCTCGTCGACACGGTGCGGCCGGCGAAGTTTTCCAGGCCGGGGACATCGACGTCCTTCGGCGTGGACAGCCCGCCCGAGGCGGCCAGCAGGTAGCGGCCTCGCCGGGTGGCGCCGGAATCGAGCGTCGCCTCCCAGAGCTTCTCCTCGGCCAGCCACTTCGCTGCCACCACCTTGGTGGTGAACTGAAAGCACCGGCGCAGGTCGAAGCGATCGGCGACATGGTTGAGATAGCGCAGGATTTCGGCCTGCGGTGCGAAACGCTCGCTCCAGGTCCATTCCTTCTGCAGTTCCTCGCTGAAGGAATAGGAGTAGTAGATGCTCTCGACGTCGCATCGCGCGCCCGGATAGGTGTTCGAGAACCACGTTCCGCCGACCTCGGGCGCGGCCTCGAATCCGGCGAACGTCCAGCCGTGCTCGCGTGCCTGATAGGCGGCGTACAGGCCGGAAAACCCGGCGCCGACGCACAAGACGTCGACGACGGGGGCGGGTGGCGTCGTGCTGTCGGTCATGGTCTCCGCTCCTCGAGAGTTGCCGGGGGTGCGCCACTGGACGTAGTCAAAGGTCTGAGTCAAGTGACCAAGAAGCTACGGGCCGAGATGGCCCGAGTCAATGGCCCGAAGGTGGCGGGCCACGTCGTCGAGGGCCGTGTCGGTCTGCGGGAAGACGCCGGCTTCGGTGAAAAACCCGTGGAAGACGCCGTTGTGGCGGATCAACGTGACCGGCACGCCGTCGGCCCGCAGTCGTTCGGCGTAGGCCTCCGCGTCGTCGCGCAGCGGATCGACCTCGGCGGTGAGCACGAGGGCGGGCGGCAAGTCGCGCAGGGTGGCCGCCTTCATCGGCGCCGCGTACTGGTCGATGGCGGCGGAACCCGCGTACTGCTCCCAGAACCAGCGCGCGTCGGCGGCGGTCAGCAGGGGAGCGTCGGCGCACTCGGTCCAGGAGGGCGTGGCGAAGCGGTCGTCGACCGCCGGGTAGACGAGGATCTGGGCGTCCGGCAAGGCCAAGCCGTGCTCGCGCAGGTGCAGGCAGAGCGCGGCGGCGAGGTTGCCGCCCGCGGAGTCGCCGCCGACGGCGATCCGGCCGCGGTCGTTCTTCCGGAGCCAGGCGACCGCGTCGGCGGCGTCTTCGAGCGCGGCCGGATACGGGTTTTCGGGCGCGAGCCGGTATTCCAGGGACACCACGTCCCAGCCCGACCTGGCCGCGACGGCGCGGCACGCCTCGTCCGCGCCGTCGAGCGTTCCGAGGACGAATCCGCCGCCGTGGAGGTAGAGCAGCACGCCGCCCCGTGCGGCCGGTGCGTGGTAGCGGCGCGCACGGAGTTGTCCGGCGCGCGTTGGCACCACGAGATTCTCGACCCGGTCGAGCGGCGTGAGCGGGACTTCGGACGGCGTGCTCGCCAGCGACGCGCGCGCGGTTTCGGCGCCGAGTTCGCGGACAGGAGCGGGCAGGGCGGCCGCGATCGCTTGTGCGACAAGGAATGCGTTGCGGTCGAGGCGGACCCAGCACGAAGGTTCGGTCATCGGGGACCTTTCTGGCGAATTGGCCGAGGGGTGTTGACACCGTGTGACCCGTGACTCAGTATCACTGGTCAACTGCCTCAGTCAAATGACTAAGTTCGCTGCGAGCGGGACCTGAAAGGACCGGAAGATGACCAGAGGGAAGCGCGCCGCCGACGCCGCGCGGGTCGAAATCAGGATCGAGGACGACGCCAGTCCGATCGTCCGGCTGATCGGCCGCACGCTGCGCGACGCGCACCGCGCCGGTTACGCCCTGGAGGACCTCAGTCGGACCAGCGGAGTCGTCGCGGTGAAGTCGCACGACACGCCCCAATCGGCCACGATTGCCTTCGGCCCCAAGGGAATCGATGTCTCCAGCGGGGTGCTGGTCGAGCCGGACGCGGTGGTGACGGTCGACCTGAACGGGCGGTTCGCGCCGGCCGCGGAGGCGCTCGGCGACACCGACCTCGCCGCCGGCGTGCTGCACGCGCTCACGCCGCCGGTTCCTCCGTGGCGCGACGGAGCGAAGCGGTTCTGGGAACGCACCAGGACGCTTCCGGGAATGCCCGAGACGCTGGTGGTGGTCACCGAAGGCGAGGGCGGGCTGAAGCAGCTCGTGCTCGGCGAAGGCACCTCGCGCTACCTCATCGCCTCGGATCCCGAGTCGCTCGCGGGCATTTTCTCCGGCGCCGACGACCTTTTCGCCGTTCTCAACGCCGGTGCCCTGGGCTTGCAGGGAACCATGTCGCAGCTGTCGGTCATGGCCGGTGCCTCCTGGAAGGTTCGTTACGATGTCTGAAATCCCGTTGCGCGCCGTGCGCCTCGAAGCGACGAATCACGAGGGCTGTTTCCTCGGCAAGGTCGTCTCGCCCCGGAAGTTCGAGTCCGGCAAGCACACCGGTTTCCCGCACGCGGACCTGCTGTTCGGTCTCGACCTCGGCAACCTGCCCGTCTTCGGGGCGGCGTTCCCCGAATGGCGCGGCCACATCGACGACGTCTACCTGCGGCCGGATCCGTCCACTGTGGTGCGTTGGAAGCCGGGCCTGGACGCGGTGATCGGCGACTACTGGCTGAAGGACGGCCGTCCGGTCCCGCTCTGCCCGCGCAACCTGGTGCGCCGCATGGTGGACCGGCTCGCTCAGCACGGCTACACCGCCACCGTCGCGGTCGAGATCGAGGCGACGGTCTTCGAGGAGTCGATCCACGAGGCGCGCGCCCGCGGGTACCGCGACCTGTCGCCGCTCGGCGGCACCGCGGGCACGGCCTACCACCACGCGAAGTCCAAGGACTGGTCCGAATACCTGCACGCGGTGACCGAGCGCCTCGACGAGGTCGGCATCGTCTGGGAGGCCTGGAACGACGAGGACGCCGCCGGTCAGATCGAGCTCAACATCGCGATGGGCGACCCGGTCAAGGTCGCCGACGACTGGGCGCGCACCCGCCAGGTGATGCGGGAAGTGGCGCACGATCTCGGCCGCAGCGTCACCTTCATGGCCAAGCCCACCGCCGGGTACGGCCAGGCGTCGCACATCAATCTCTCGCTGCAACGCGACGGAGCCAACGCGTTCTACGCCGAGGACGGACCGTCCGAAACCATGCTGCACGCCGTCGGCGGACTGCTGGCGACCATCGCCGGCACCACCTCGATCGTGCTGCCGCAGATCACCTCGTACCGCAGGCTGGTGGACCTCAGCGGACCGCCGGTCACGATCAGCTGGGGCATCAGCAACAAGACCGCCGCGGTGCGCGCGGTCGTCGGCCACCCGGAGTACTCCCGCCTCGAATACCGTCTTCCCGGCGCGGACGCGAACCTCTATCTCGCGCTCGCCGGCGTGCTGGCCGGGGTCATCGCCGGCGTGGAGCAGAAGATCGAGCCGCCGGAGCCGGTCTCCGACATGGCGTGGTGCCTCCCGCCCGGGCTCGGCATCGAGCGGATCCCGGACACCATCACGAAAGCGGCCGCCGCTCTCGACGCCGACGCGAACCTGCGCGAGCTGCTCGGGAACGAGTTCGTCGATTTCTGGGTCGCGTCGCGCCGGTGGGAGTGGCTGGCTTTCCACACCATGGGCGGCGACCCGTTCGCCGAACTCTCCGAGTGGGAGTCGGCCCGCTACTTCGAGCTGCCGTGAGCCCGCACGACGAGAGCCCGCCGCCGCTGATCGGCATCACGGGCAGGCGCTTCCGGCTTTCCCTGATCTCCGGGGCGGACGAGCGGTACGGGAACCGGTGCGCGGACAGTTTCATGGCGGACTTCGCGACCCGGATCGCCGCGGCGGGCGGCCTCCCGGTCCATCTGTCGTACGACACCGACGTGTCGGGGGCGTGCGCGTGGCTGTCCGCGGTCGTGGTGACCGGCGGGCAGGACGTCCACCCGGCGCGCTGGGGCGGCGACCTGTCGGTCGTCCGCGACGTCGACCCGCGGACCGACCCGATGGTCCACGACGCCGAGCGGGACGAGTACGAGATCGCGCTGGTCCGGGCCGCGCTCGAACACCGGATCCCAGTGCTCGCGGTGTGCCGCGGCCTCCAGGTGCTCAACGTCGCGCTGGGCGGCACGCTGATCGCCGACCTGCCCGCCGGACCGGTGGCGCACTTGTCGGCGGAAGCCGCGCCCACCGACGGGACTGCCGAGCATGTCGTGACCTTCGAGCCGGGCTCGACCGCCGCAGGCCTCTTCGGCGCGTCCGCGCGCACCAACTCGTGGCACCACCAGGCGGTCGACTGTTGCGGCTCAGGCCTGGTGGCGACCGGACGGACGAGCGACGGGGTGGTCGAGGCGGTGGAGCTGCCGGGCTCTCCGGTTCTCGGCGTCCAGTGGCATCCGGAGTGGATGGCGGGCAGCGACCCGACGTTCGCCTGGGTCGTCGCCGAGGCCGCCCGCCGGCTGGAGAGGAGTCGCGGGTGAGCATCGAGCGGATGGGGGAGGACCCGCCGGTCCCGACGCTGACTCAGTTGCTGGCGCACCGGGCCGGGGACGCGGGCGACCGGGAGTTCCTGCGGTTCGCCGAAGGATCCTGGACGTTCGGCGAGATCGACGCCTGGACCTCGCGGCTGGCGCACCGGCTGATCGAGGTCGACGGCGTCCGCCCGGGCGACCGGGTCGCGATCATGCTCCCGAACGTCGTCCACTGGCCGGTGGTGTGGCTCGCCGCGCTGAAGGCGGGCGCGGTCGTCGTCCCGGTCAATTGCTCCTACCGGCGCGCGGATCTCGCCTTCGTGCTGCGCGACTCGGGCGCCCGGATCGTCTTCACAGACGCCGAGCGGGCCGGGCTGGTGGCCGAGGTGCGAGTGGCGGACGACGCGCTCGCGGGCGTCGGCGTGATCGACGTGGCCGGCGACGGCTCGGAGTCGTTTTCCGCACAGGCACCGCGGATTCCGGCGGAAGCGGAGACACTGGCGAACCTGCAGTACACCTCGGGCACCACTGGATTCCCGAAGGCGTGCATGCTCACCCACGACTACTGGTTGCGGCTGGGCTGGGTCTGCGCGGGTGCGACGGGACTCGGCACCGAGGACGTCATCCTTACCGCGCAACCGTATTCCTACATGGATCCACAATGGAACACCGCGCTGGCGCTGACTGTCGGCGCGCCGCTGGTGGTGCTGCCGCGGTTCTCCGCGTCGACCTTCATGGCCGACGTCCGCCGCCACGGCGTCAGCTTCTTCTACGTCCTCGGGTCGATGCCGACGTTGCTGTTCAAACAACCGCCGACGCCTGAGGACCGCGACAACCGGCTGCGGATGGTGTTCTGCTCGGGGATTCCCGTTGCCCTCCACGGACAATTGGAGGAGCGATGGGGCGCCCCGTGGCGGGAGATCTACGGGATGACGGAGTCCGGTGTGGACTTGTTCAGCCCGCTCGGCGAAGCCGTGGGCACCGGAAGCTTGGGCGGTCCGGTGCCCACCAAGCACCTCCGCGTCGTCGCCCCCGACGGCGCTGAGGCGCCGGACGGCGAACCAGGCGAGCTGGTCGTCGCGGGAAAGCCGATGATGACGGGCTACTGGAACCGTCCCGACGCCACCGAAGCGGTGCTGCGCGACGGCTGGCTGCACACCGGAGACCTCGTCGTCCGCAGTCCCGGCGGAGGCCTCCGGTTAGTCGGGCGGATCAAGGACATGGTGCGCCGGGGCGGCGAGAACGTCGCGTGCGCGGAGGTCGAGGCTGCGCTGGAACGCGACGACCGGGTGGTCGCCGCCGCGGTGGTCGCCGTGCCCGACGAGGTTCTCGGCGAGGAGGTCAAGGCGTTTCTCCAGCTGCGCAACGGAATCGCGGTGGAGCGCAGGACAGCCGAGCGCATCCTCGGGCAAGCAGGCGCCCAGCTCGCCCGCTTCAAGGTGCCGCGTTACGTCGAGTTCGTGGACGGCTTCCCCCGCACCCCGTCCGAGCGCGTGTCCAAGCCTGCGTTGCGGGAACGCGACCCAGGCGTCACCTACGACTTCTCGCCCCGAAGGAGCTAGCCATGTCTGCCGAGCAGTTCCTCGACGTCGAGGTCGTCCGCGAGGTCGCCGTCGTGACCTTCAACCGTCCCGAGAAGCTCAACGTGCTCACTGTGGACACTCGGCTCCGGCTCGCGGCGCTGATCCGCGAACTCGGCACCGGCGAGACGGTGCGCGGCATCGTGCTCACCGGTGCCGGACGCGCCTTCTCCGCCGGAGAGGATCTCCGCCATGCGCCGACCACCGACGCCGAAATCCGCCAAGCCTTCGAGAGCTTCCACGACATCACCCGCGCGATCCTGTCGACGCGAGTGCCGGTCGTCGCGGCCGTCAACGGCATCGCCGTCGGCGGCGCCTCGGAGATCACGCTTTGCTGCGACGCACGCATCGGCACGGCGGCGACCGAGTACTACCAGCCGGAAAACGGCCGGGGACTCACGATTTCCAACGCGTCGAGCGTGCTGCTGCGCCGCCTGGCCGGCAACCACGCGATGCGCCTGGTGCTCGGGTCTCCGCGGATCGGCGCCGAGGAAGCACTCCGGATCGGCCTGCTCGACGAACTGGCCGAACCCGCGGCACTGCTCGACCGCGCGATCGACACCGTTCGCGAGTGGACCCCGGAGGGCAACACGACGGCTCTTCACCTCGCTCTCCTGCGCCCGCAAGCCGAAGAGGTCGAAGCCGCCTTCGCTCGCGAGGACGAGGCAGCGCGTGCCGCCTGGCGCAGCGGCGCCCTCAGCGCAGGCGTCGAGGCCTTCTGGTCCTCCCGCGCCTGACCCCGACTACGACTCCAGAGGAGGCGGCCGCATGATCGAAACCCGCGCCGCAGTACTGACCGAAATCAACCGCCCGCTCGAACTGCTCGACATCCGGGTGGACGACCCGGAACCGCACGAGGTGCGGATCGCGGTCGCCAATGTCGGCCTGTGCCACAGCGACTTGCACTACATGACAGGCACGGTGCCCACCGAAATCCCGGTGGTGCTCGGCCACGAGGTGGCCGGTGTCGTGGAAGCCGTCGGGCCGGCCGTCACCGGGCTGCGCCCAGGCGACCGGGTCGCCGGAGCGCTGACCCCGTCGTGCGGTCTGTGCGCCAACTGCGACGCGGGCCGGTCGACGCAATGCCTGCGGATCGACGAGATCCGTCGCCGCCCGCGGCCGGCGTTCCAGTTCGCCGACGGCGCGCCGATCGCGAGGCTGGGCGACATCGGCGCCTTCTCCCAGCACGTCCTGATGCGGGAGAACGCGCTCGTCAAGCTGCCGGACGACGTCCCGCTGCACGTGGCCTGCCTGCTGTCGTGCTGCGTCGTCACCGGCGTCGGCGCCGTGTTCCGCGCGGCACGGCTGCGCCCGGGCAGCACCGCCGCGGTCATCGGCTGCGGCGGCGTCGGCTCGGCCATCATCCAGGGCGCCCGGCTGGCCGGCGCGTCCGCGATCGTCGCCATCGACCTTGACGACGAACGGCTCGAAGCCGCCCGCGGCTACGGTGCCACCCACGTCATCAACGGCGGCGTCGGCGACACAGTGGCGGAGTTGCACCGCCAGCTCGGCGACGGCGTCGACTACGCCTTCGAAGCAGTCGGCTCGGCTGGCACCGCCGCGACCGCTCTCGCGCTGGTGCGTCCCGCGGGCACGGCCTGTCTGGTCGGCATCGCCCCGGCCGGCGCCGAGATCAGCGTGCCCGCCCTGGATTTCTTCTTCCAAGAGAAGCGGCTCATCGGCTCCTATATGGGCTCGGGCCAGGCCCGCGAGGACATCGCGCAGTTCGCCCGCCTCTACCGGCAGGGCCGGCTGCTGCTCGACGAGATGGTCAGCCAGGTCATCCCGTTCGCCGAGATCGCCAAGGGCTTCGAGGCGATGACGTCCGGCGCGGTCACCCGCGTCGTCGTCGACCTGCAGTCCTGACCAACCCCGAACCGAGGTGAACGCTATGCCGCGCAACGGAATCACGGTGCCCCAGCCGGTCAACTACATCGCCGGAGAATGGAGCGAATGCGCGACCGCCGGGGGCGCGTGGAACGTCGACCCCAACACACGCGAGCCCGTCTACCGGCTCGCCACCACCGCGCCGGAGGACCTCGAACGCGCCCTGCGCTATGCCGAGCAGGCGTACGACGTCGGCCGGTGGGACGAGGAAGCCCGGCACGAACGGGCCGAGATGCTGGAGCGGGCGGCCGCGATCGCGGAGAGCCGCGTCGAGGACATCGCCCGCACGGACGCGCTCACCAGCGGAACACCGATCAGCGTCACCCGCACTGTCGCGGCGTTCCTCCCGTACCGGATCCGCGCGGCCGCAGCCGATCTGGTGGCCATCCCGCGCGTGACGGCATTGGCTGCCGACGGGCGGGACGTGCGGCTCTACAAGGTCCCGTGGGGCCCGGCCGCGATCCTCACTCCTTGGAACGGACCGAGTTTCATCCCCGCCGCCAAGGTGACCAGTGCGATCGCCGCGGGCTGCCCGGTCCTCCTGAAACCCTCCGAGCACGCGCCGTCGAGCGCACAGATCGTCGTCGAGTGCTTCGTCGAGGCAGGCCTGCCCCGGGGCGCGCTGCAGCTCGTGCACGGAGCAGGTGACGTCGGCGCGCGGCTTACCGCCGACCCGCGGATCAAGATCGTGTCCTTCACCGGAGGACCCGGTGCGGGCCGGGCCATCGCGCGCGCCGCGGCCGAGGATTTCAAGGTGCTGCAACTGGAACTCGGCGGCAACAACCCGGTCGTCGTGCTCGACGACGCGGACCTGGATGGCACCGCCGACGGGATCCTGGAGGGGATGACCAAACTCAACGGCCAGTGGTGCGAGGGACCGGGAAAGGTCCTCGCGCCCCGGTCGATGGTCGATCCCTTGCGGGAAGCCCTCACCGAGCGGATCGCCAAACTGGTCGTCGGCCATTCCCTTGACGAGGATTCGCAGGTCGGCCCGATCTCGAACGAACCGCATTTCCGCACCTTGGCGAACCGGATCGCGGGATTGCGCGACCTCGGGGCGAGCATCCACCAGCCCGCGCGGCTGCCGGACCTCGGCGGCTTCTTCCTTTCCCCGGCCGTCGCCGCCGGAGCCGACCCGGCCCGCGCCACGGCGGAGCTGTTCGGCCCGCTCGTCTCCCTGCACGGCGTCGACTCCGTCGAGGAGGCGCTGCGGATCGCCAACGCCGCACCGTCCGGTTTGGACGCTTACGTCTTCGGCTCCGACACCGACCGCGCGATCGAGGTGGGCTCCCGCATCGTCGCCGGGGAGGTGCGGGTCAACGGCGCGAAGATCGCCGATCTCGGCGACGGCTCCGCGCAGAGCTTCTGGGGCCCGGCCGGAATCGGCGGCCACGGCCCGGCCGAGTCGGTGCGGGTCTTCTGCGGAGACCGCGTCGTCGGCGTGGACAGCCACGGCCTCCCGTTGTGAATCCCTCGCCCCTGCCCAAAAAGCTTGGAGAACACCCATGCAGATCGAAGTAGCGCTCGCCCAGGTGCGGGCATTGGAGGGCACGCGGCGGGCCAGCCGTACGGCTCTCCTCGCGGTCGCCGCCCTGCTGGCCACCGTGACCAACGCGGTGTCGTTCATGGTGCCGCCGTTGCTCCCGGTCATCACCACGAGCTACGCGCACAACTCCGTGAGCGCCGCGGTCTGGATCCTGGCCGCGCTGACTTTGGGCGGCGGCGCGGGATTCGTGCTCATCCCGCGGCTGACCGACATGCTGAGCGACCGGTCGATCGCGCTGCTCGCCGGCGGTTTCCTGGCCGGCGGCGCGCTCGTGGCGGCAGTCGTCGACACCTATCCGGCGCTGGTCGTCGGCTCCGCGCTGCTGGGCTTCGGCAGCGCCGCGCAATTCGTGCCGCTCAGCTTCCTGCGCCGTTACCTGCGTGGCAAGGGAATCTCCACAGCGGTCATGGTGCTGATCATGGCCACCGGCAGCGGCGTGGTGCTGGGCATGGTCGGCGGAGGCGTCTCCGTGCGGATCTGGTCGTTGCCGTCCCGCCTCAACCCCGACGGCACCGTGCCTGCCCTTTCGCTCGCACCGTTCTACTTCGTGCTCGCGGTGCTGTTCGCGCTGACCACGATCGCGCTGCTGGTCGTCGTCCCGAATTCGACGCCGCGGGCCAAGGGCCGGCTCGGCGTCGGCAACACGCTGTGGCTCATCGGCTGGGTTTCGTTGATCCTGCTGGCTCTCAGCGCACCGCCGGACGGCGCGATCGGCCAGAACGCCACCGCGATCCTGCTCGTCGGCGTCCTCGCGGCGGCCGGATGGGTCTTCGCCGAGCGACGGGTCAAGGCGCCGGTCTTCGACATCGATGTGCTGCGCACGCCGTACGTCACCACCGCCTGCGCCTCCGCCGGGCTTTTCGGGTGCATCGACGCCGCGTTCCTGGTGCTGTCCAACTATTACGCCCAGACGGTGAACGGCCTGCCGCTGTCCGCGGACGGAGGCAAGACCGGATGGTCGCGTGAGTTCGCGGAGTACGGCCTGGGCTTCGACCCGCTCACCACGAGCCTGATCCTGCTGCCGTTCGCGCTGACCATGTTCATCAGCGGCAAGTACTCCGAGAAGCTCATCGCCCGCGGCCGTCCGGAGATCATCTTGATCGGCGGCGCCGCCGCCTGCGGGGCCGGCCTGCTCTTCCTCGGGCTCGCCCACGACCAGGCGTGGCACTACGCCGTCGCGTCCGGGATCATCGGCCTCGGCAGTCGGGCCGGCTACAGCGCGGCGTTCTCGATTCCGCAGTTCGTCGTGCCGGAGACGAAATCCGGGATGGCCGCGGGGATGCCGGGCACGATGATGGCGATCGGGATCGCGGTCGGGGCGGCGGTCGTCACGATCGTGCTGAACGGGTCGGGGTTCGTCTACCATTCGGTCGACGTCGCCGGAATGCTGGCCGGCACGGTCGATCCGGCGTCGGTGGACCTCAAGACCTCGGACTACCTGCTCGAGGGATCGCACATCCCGAGCGCCGACGCCTTCACCACGACTTTCTATGTCACGCTGGTCTTCCCGGCGCTGGTCGTTCTGGCGACGGCGCTGTCCCGCGCCCGGCGCACGGGCGGCTTCAAGCGGGTGCTCGAAGGGCACGCCGCCTGATGCCTCCCGCAGTCCCGAGCGCCGGGATTCACCCCGCGATGGACGCGGAGCCCAGCCGGGCCGCCAGCCAGCTTTCGAGCAGGGCGTCCGCGATCTTCATCTGCTGCTCGGCGAGAGCGCGGTCGCCGTAGGTGATCCAGCCGACGGCGAAACCGTCCGACACGCAGGCGATCGCCGAGGCGAGCTCGTTGATCGTCTCGTCGTCCACCGGGCGGTCGCCGGCCGCGGCCCGCAGCGCGGAGCGCGCTCCCTCGAGCGCCCGGTCGAACAGTTCGATCCCGCGGTCCCCGTGCTGCCGCCGCGCCCAGTTGATGAGCTCCAGCGCCGAAATGGCGAAGCTCGGCGACTCGACGTAGTACTCCATGGTGTCGCGCAGGATCTTGCGGGCCGTCTCCTCCACGGTGGCCTGCGGGTCGATCGTCGCGGCCAGGGTGCGGAACTTGCCGACCACGAATTCGTAGACGTCGGCGAAGAGGTCCTCTTTCGAGTCGTAGCAGTAATGCACCATCGCCAGGTTCGCGTTCGCCTGTTCGGCGATCCGCCGGGTGGTCGCCCCGTCGATGCCGTGCGTCGCGATGACCTCGACGGCGGCCTTGACGAAGTCCTGGCGCCGCTGCGCCGCGGAGATCCGTGCCACGAGCCCTCCCCTGGGGACGAGATGCGCCGCGAAGTTGGACGCTTGTTTAAGTCAGCGCGAGCTTACCAGTGCCCGGACGGCGGCGAGGCGAATCGATCCGGAGCCGCGACCAGAAGTTAGTCAAACATCTTGAACAGATGACTAAGTTTGTCGTACCGTATGAGCGCCATCACACGAGCGAGCCGCCTCCGCCGCGGCACGAGGGCACGATCTAAGGACTCGATGACATGAAAGAGCTGCTCTTCCTGCTGGCCGATTTGTGGATGATGTTCGCCGGCTTCTTCTGCGGCTGGAAGCTCCTCCGCACCTACTCCAACTACCTGCTCGGCCTGGAGTGGATCATCGTCGCCACGTCCGGCACGAATTTCCTGGTCTGGTCGCTGCTCGGGGGCGACGACGGCAGTTTCCTTTACACCGTCGCGTATTTCTTCGACGCGTTCTCGCGCTCGGTCGGCATCACCCTCATCCTGGTGATGGGCCTGATGCGGGTGACGCGCCGGTACAAGCCTTCGCTGGCCGCCGACATCGGGGCCTTCGCCGTGGCCATCGCCGCCGGGGCGTACTTGCAGCAGTTCCGCGGCGAGCACCTGTACGTCGGCCCCGCGACCTTCTACGTCGTCGTCAACATCCTCACGACGGTGTTCCTCGCCTACTTCTCGTGGCGGCTTTGGAAGGCCGGGGCCACCGGCCTGGCCGTCGGCGCCGGCCTCGCCACCGCGGCCGGCACCGCGATCGCGCTGATGTACGACTTCTTCCCGTTCCCGGACGACCAGCACCGCACGGTCTTCTACATCCTGGCGCTCGGCACGTGGGGGACCCAGCTCTTCGTCTACTTCCGCAGCTACCGCGCCCTGCACGAGCACAACGTCCGGACCGGCCTCGAGCCCGCGTCCGGCCAGCGCAGCGCCAGCTCGGTCTGAACCGCCGACCATCGCATCGACCAGGAGAAGCTCCGATGAAAACCGACAACGTCGAGTACCGCACCTTCAGCGGCTGGGTCGACCCGCCCGCCGACGTCCGCCCGGCCTTGGCCGAGGACATCACCTGCGGAGTCGCGGTCGTCGGCGGCGGCATCAACGGCATGTCGACCGCGCTGCGGCTGACCGAACGCGGCCACGACGTGGTGCTGCTGGAGTCGCGGTTCTGCGGGCACGGCTCCAGTTCGCGCAACGCCGGTCAGCTGGCCGGTGCCCCCGGCGGCGACCTGCAGCTGCTGAACCTGTTGTCGCGCAAGAGGATGCCCGGCATGATGCGGCTCGCCGAGCGCGCCGCCCGCCACGTCGAGGACTTCATCGCCAAACACGACATCGACTGCGACTACGAGGCCACCGGCAACGCCTTCGCCGCAGTCTCGCGCGGGCAGATGGGCCGGGTGCGGCGGGTGGCGAAAATCGTCGCCCGCGCCGGCGGTCACGTCGAGGTCGGCACGAGCGAGGAACTCGGGATCCCGCGCGGTTTCGTAGGCGGCCTGCGCGAGGTGATCGGCGGCATGATGAACCCCGGCAAGTTCAGCCTGGGCATGCGCCGGATTCTCCTCGACTCGCCCGCCCGCGTCTTCGAGCGGACGAAGGTCGCCGACGTCCGGCACGACGGCGCCCAGACAGTCCTCACCACCCCGCGCGGCCGGGTCCGCGCGGACAAGGTAGTGCTGGCCACGAACGCCTTCGCGGGGGAGTGGGACATCACGCCCCGGCACCTGTCGGTCCCGATCTACGTGGCCGAGGCGGAAACGGAACCCATCGACCCCGACCGGCTGGCCGAGCTGGGCTGGACCAGCCGGATGGGCCTCGTCACCCAGCACGCCATCATGGAGAACTACCGGCTCACGCCGCGCAACACCGTCGTGTTCGGCGTGCGGCGCCTCGAACGCGGAACCAGCTATCCGCTGCCCGAAAAATCCCCGGACCCCGGGCTGGTCGAGGAACTCGCCAGCGCCTTCGCGACGCGTTTCCCGTCGCTGGCGGACCTCTCGATCGAGCGAGCCTGGGGCGGATGGATCGCCATCACGTCTTCCTGGCTTCCCCTCGCGGGCCGGATCGGGGACGACATCTACTACTCGATCGCCTGCAACGGCCACGGCCTGGCGCAGGCGCCGTACGTGGGCACCCTCATCGCCGACGCGATCATCGACGGCGAGCGGCACGAGGATCTGCGGACGGTGTGGGCGGCGAAGCCGAAGTTCCCGCGACCGATGATGATGGGCAGGCTCGGACTGCGCACCATCTGGGCGGTCGACCGCTTCAACGACCTGGTCAACGGCAGCAGGCGCAACGCCCGGCGAGGCGCGCCCGCGCGGAGCGGAGTGCGGTGAACCTGGCTCCACCGCAGGGGTTTCCGAGACAATGCAGCTGTCCCGGTCTCAAAGGCTGACTGCGCTCGATGACCCGGCGGCATCGTCGGAGCGGCGGTCTACCTGCTCGCGGATCGGAATGAGCAGCAGAACCCCTAGCAGCGGCCCGATCGCCAGGACGCCGAAAGCCAGGAACAGCGAGCCGGTCGCGCTGAAGACGGCGCCGACGGCGATCGGTGCGAATACGCCGCCCAGTTGCCAGGCCGTGTTGGCGAGGCCGAAGGCGCCTCCGACGAAGCGCGGGTCGGCGTACTGCGGGACGGTCGAGTTGGTCAGCACCGTGTAGCCGTACACGCCCAACCCGAGAAGCGGGGCGAGGATCAGCAGGACGGTGTAGTCGCGCACCAGGCCGAAGACGACCAGGATGAGCACGAAGTACCCGCTCAGGATCATCAGGTGCGCCTTGCGGGTGCCGCGCAGGCGGTCGGACAGGAAGCCGACCAGGGGTTTGACGCCGATCGCGGTGGTGCTGACGATGACCATGACCAGCGCGGCCTTTCCCGCCGAGAGCCCGAGCGATTTCACCATCAGGGAGTTGCCCCAGGCCAGGAACCCCAGGGTGGCCCACTGCATGCCGAGTCCGGCGGCGGCGAGCGACATCAGGTTGCGGTTCTTGAGCATCGCCGCGAAGCCGAGGCGTCCGCCCGGTTCTGCCGGCTCGGCCGAGCCGGGCGGGTTGTTGCGCAGCAGGACCCAGCAGACCACGCCGGCCACGACGGTGAGCACGCCGAACAGGTAGTAGACCCCGTTCCAGTCCAGCCGCGCCATGAGCGCGGGGATGGAGGCGTTGGCGAGCACGCTGCCGAACGCGGTCGCGGTGATGTACAGCCCGAACGCGGTCCCGCGCTCGCGCGGCGGGAACCAGCGGCTGAGCAGCTTCGTGAAGGACGCGACATCGGCGCCGCTGACCAGCCCGATGAGGACCTGGATCGCGATGCCCACGCCGAGGTTGCGCACGGTGCCGAAGGCGAACGTCAGCACTCCCGCCAGTACAAGGGAAATCCCCACGGCGAGGCGGCCGCCGATCAGGTCCGCGACGATTCCGCCGGGGATGTTGGTGACCACGTACCCGATGGACATCGCGGTCGCGAAGATCCCCAGCTGGGCCACGGACAGCCCGATGGAATGCGAAGCGTCGACCGCGACCACGGACCAGGCCGTGCGGTTGAGGTAGATCAGGGTGTAGGCCAGCCAGCACACGGCGAGGATCACCCACCGGTAGCGGGATGCTTTCGCGACCAGGGGCGCGGCGGTGTCCGATGCGGACTTTGTCGCATCCATTGTGGACCTCCTTGTCCAGTAACGGGAAGCTCAGTGCAGCAGGCCCCACTCGCGGAGCTGTGCCGCGTTGTGGTGCAGGGTCGCGACGGGCGGGCGGTCCAGGCTCATGTCCTCGACCGAGACCCAGCCGGGGTAACCGCGTCGGTCGATGAGGCCGAGTACCTGGCGGACGTCGACCTCGCCGTCCTCGAGCGGAGTCCACCCGGCCTGCCAGCCGCCGCCCGGCGAGCGGAAGTGCGCGGCGTTCTTCAGGTGCACGTGTCCGAGATAGCCGCCGAGCAGGTCGAGCGCGATCTCGTGCGCCTCGTAGCCTTCGAAGACGAGATTGCCGAGGTCGTAGATGACCCCGACGTGCGCGGGGTCGAAGCGCGAGACCACCCGGTGCGCGAGGGAGGCGCTGGGGCAGATGGTGTTGTGGTGGATCTCCAGCAGAGCGCGGATTCCGGCCGCTCTCGCGGCGGTCTCGATTTCCCCGAAGAACGCGACGGTGCGCTCGAACAGGTCCGAATAGGACTGTCCCGTTCGGGAGATTCGCGGTGCCTGCAACCGGATTTGCGGAGCGCCGGCAGCGTTCGCCAGGTCGCACGCGAGCCGGAGCATCTCGGTGTCGCCGACCTCGAGGTAGGGTGCCAGGCCGATTACGTCGAGTCCTGCCGCGCGCGTGTCGCGGGCGACTGACTCGGCCGTGGGCAGGTCCAGCGGGAGGGTGGCGCGGTGGCCGACCAGGTACGGATGCGCGGGCTTGGGGTCTCGGATGCTGCCGGGGCGCGGCTCGACCCGCCATTCGATCCCGGCGAAACCCGCTGCGCGAACCTGGGCGATGCACTCGGGAATGTCCACTGTGGGCAGGCAGATCGTCGCGACGCCGAACTTCACGGCAGGGCCGCGTGTTCGACGGCGAGCGGGGTCTGGGGGAGCGGGGCGAGCTGCGCGCCGCCGCATACGTGCAGGACCTCGCCGGTGATGAACGACGCCGCGGGCGAGGCCAGGAAGGCGACGGCTTCGGCGACGTCCCGGGGTTCCGCCATCCGCGGCATCGGCGTGATGGCCTGGTACTCGGCGGTGAGGCGCCGGATCTGCTCGTCGTCGCGGTCGTAGGCGGTGAAGTCGGACCGGATGAAGCTGGGCGCGACCGCGTTCGCGGTGACGTTGTGCTTCGCGAGTTCGGTGGCGAAGGAGCGGGTCAGCCCGACGAGCCCGGCTTTCATAGCGGTGTAGGCGACCGGCCCGCCGGAAACCCAGTTGCGCGAGGCGATGTTGACCACCGCGCCGCCGTGTTGCGCCTTGAAGAACTCCAGCGCCCTGCTGACGAGGAACGCCGGGCCGCGCAGGTTCACCTCGCTCATGAGATCCCAGTCGTCCGCCGACAGCTCGGCGAGCGTGGAGCGGCGGTTCACGGCCGCGTTGTTGACGATGACGTCGATCCGGCCGAAGCGCCTGCCCACGTCCGCGACCAGGGCCTCGATCGACTCGACGGACCCGAGATCCGCGGCGATGCCGACCGCGGGCGGGGCGAACCTGGCGCGCAGATCCGCGGCGGTCGCGGCGGCCGCACCCGACTTGACGTCGGCCACCACGACGGCGACGCCGTCTTCGAGCAGGCGTTCGGCGATGGCAGTGCCCAGTTTTCCCGCGGCTCCGGTGACAATGGCGACACGGCGGGGTTCAGTCATGGTGTGCTTCCTTCTTTTCCGCGGGGGACAGGAACTCGGCGATCGCGGCCACCACGTCGCCGGGGTGCTCGTGGTGCGTCCAATGCCCGCCCGGCAGGACTTCGACCGTGGCACCGGAGAGGAACTCGCGGGCTAGGCGGGCGCGTTCGTCGTTTCGGTAGATCGCGAGCAGCGGTACGGGAAAACCGGCGAAGAACTGCTTCGCCTGAGAGCGGAAATGCAGCGCCTCCGCGCCGAAAGCGAATTCGATGAACAGGTCGCGGACCGCCTCGGGCGCGGCCGCGACCTGGTCGCCGGTGCCGGGGAGCGCCGGGCACGGGCCGTGGTCGGCGAAGTGTTCCCGGGCGACCGCAACGGGATCCTCGCGCCGGAGCCGCTCGGCGATCGCTTCGATGCGGGCTCGATCGTGGTCCGGAAGTCCGAACGCCGGGTCGATCACGACCAGCCCGGCCACCGATTCCGGCGCCTGCCGGGCGAGGAAGGCGGCCACCTCGCTGCCCGCGGAATGAGCGACCAGCACCACCCGGCCGAGACCGAGCCGGTCCACCAGCGCGCGCACGTCCGCGGCCACGTGCGGCAGCCGCATGTCCGGCCCCGGCCCGGACTCGCCGTGCCCGCGCAGGTCGACGAGCACGACCGGAGCGATCCGTTGCAGGCCAGGCAGAACGGGATGCCAATCCGAGCGCGAGCGTGCCCAGCCGTGGACGAGCACGAAGACGAACGGGGCTTGCTCCGGCCCTGGCAACTGCTCGAAAGCCAACTCGACGGTCATCGCTTCCTCTCCGCTCGTCTGCTCGCTGGGACGATCCTGAGCGACCAGCAGGTATAGATCAAATGCCTATCGATCGACCTTGCCATGCCCCAGAGGCATATCATCGGTTCATGCTGGAGCTGCGCCACCTCGACTATTTCCGCGCTGTCGCCGAGTTCGGCTCGATCTCGCGCGCCGCGGCGGCCCTGCACCTCACTCAGCCGACGCTGAGCAGGCAGATCGCCCGGCTGGAGAAGTCGCTCGGGCACCAGCTCTTGCGGCGCACCGCGACCGGCACCGAGCTGACCGCGGTCGGCGAGGGACTGCGCGACCACCTGCTGTCCATCTTCGAGCTGGTCGACCGGGTCCCCGAGGTCCTCCAGGCCGCGGCCGGCGCGCGGCGTCTCGTCCACTTGGGAGTCCCGTCGGGGATTCCGGCAGGCTGGATCGAGGATTACCTGAACGCGGTGCGCGAAGCCGCGCCGGAGATCCATTTCGCGATCGTCGAAGCCACCAGCGAGGAACAGCGCCGGTTGCTGCTCAACGGGTTGCTGGATCTGAGCCTCGTGCACACGCAGCCGCCCGAGCTCCACAAGGAACTCTTGTTCCGGCAACGGCTCGGCTGCGTTTTCCGCGAAGGCACCGGGCCGGGCGACCGGGAGCAGCTCGATGTCACCGATCTCGGCGGGCTGCGCGTCATGGCCCATTCCGCCAAGGGAGAAGAGGTCAGCCTCCGCGCGGCGGCGACCGCGACCGGAACCGAAGTCGACTGGCTGTTCCGCGCGTTTTCCGAGCACAGCGAACTGATCGCCACCAGCTCAGGGGTCGACACAGTGCTCATCGGCGCGACGTCCGCCCGGAAGTGGTTCCCCGCCTGGCGATGGATCCCGTTGCACGCGGAGCGCCCCGAGCACTGGATGCGGACGTGGGCAGCCTGGGCAAGCAACGACCTGAAGCACGGCGACGTGCTGCTGGGCTGCCTGCGGGAAACCGCCCGGAGCTACCAGGCCGATCCCACCTACGAGTCCACGGCCTAACGCCCCACCGAACTCGCGACCCACCCGCCCCCTCCAGCAGAGACACTCGACGGCAATCCGGTCTCCACGGCGAAGCCCGCTCCCGCCCGCCCTGAGCCGAGCTGCCAGCCCCTGCGCGAACAGCCATCGACCCCCACCCCGCAAACCTGCCCCGGCCGTCGCCCTAACCCCCCGCCGCACCGAACCGGGAAATCGCCCCACCGTCGCCTTGACCGCCCACTGAACCGACCCGAGAAATCGCCCCGGGTCGCCCTGACCCCACACCCGACCACAACGAGAAATCGCCCCGGTTTCTGGACTGAGCGATCCGATCGGCCCCCGGGCCGAGCGGATCGGGAGGGAAGAAACCGGATGAAGGCGATTTCTCCGCCGCGACGAAGTCGCGGCAATCAAACACAGCCGCCCTCACCCCAAAAACCCCTCGACCGCATCCACGACCGCCCCCGGCGCTTCCTCCGGAACGTAATGCCCGCCAGGAACCGACCACCCGCGCACAACAGCCGGATCAGCGTGGTGTTCCTGCCAGACCTTCACCACGTCGAGTCCGCCGAGGCCCCCTTCGGCGCCCCACAGGAGCAGCAGCGGCGCCTGTATCCGCGCTCCGGCGGCGTGGTCCGCCTCGTCGCGGTCGAGGTCGGTCGAGAAGCCGGTGCGGTAGTCCTCAAAGGACGCGTGCAGCCGCTTCGGGTCGTCGAACGCTTGGACGTAATGCCGGAAGGTTTCCTCGTCGACGGCTCCGGTTTCGCGCACCCTGGCGAGGAAATGGCCGAGGTAGGCCTCGACGTTCCCGGAGACCAGTTTCGCGGCCAGTTCGGAGTTCCGGTGGAAGAACCAGTGCCACATCGCGTTCGCGGAGCCGCGGTCGAACGAGTTCATGACCACCCTGGTCGGCAGGATGTCCAGCAGGGCCAGCGCGGTGATGTCGGCGGGGCGGTCGAGCGCCCAGCGGTGCGCGACCCTGGCGCCGCGGTCGTGCCCGATCACCGTCGCCGATTCGAATCCCAGGTGGTGGATCAGGCCGCTGAGATCGGCGGCGGTGGCGCGTTTGTCGTAGCCGCCCGAGCGGGCCAGTCCGGATGCGCCGTAGCCGCGCAGGTCCGGGGCGACGACGGTGCGGCCGTGGCTGAGCGGCTGGATGACCTGGCGCCAGCACTCGTGCGTCTGCGGCCATCCGTGCACCAGGACGACCAGTTCCGGTCCGTCGCCGACGACGCGGCAGGCCAGTTCGACGTCGTCGAGGCGCACCGACTCGAGTGTGTTCCGAAGCATGCTTTCTCCCTTGCGGTCGGCGTTTCGAGTCACGAGTCGCCGGGCGACGGCTGTCGCCCGGTGGCGGCCGGGTGCCGGGCGAGCAGTTCGTCGAGCCGGCCGCCGACGTCGGCGCAGTTCTGCCGGACCACGGAAAGGAAAGCGGCCAGCGTCGGCGAGGAATCGGCCGCCCGGAAGGACATCTGCAGGTCCGGCAGCCGGAATCGAGGCTCGACGGCGCAGAACCAGATGTCCTTGCGAGCGATCAGCCGCATCCGTTCCGGACCGAGGCCGACTCCCGCGGAGCAGGCGGCGAGCCCGGCGATCGTGTGGATGTCGCGCGCCAGCGTGGCGCTGTCGAGGGCGGCGGGCTCGAACACCGATCTGAGATAGGAGCCCGCCGCGTCCGCGCTGACCACGAGCGGCTCGCGGGAGAGCTGTTCGACGTCGACGGACCGGCGCCCGGCGAAGGGATGTCCCGCCGAAACCGCGGCCACCAGGTGGTCGGCGCCGATGGGCACGGTGACCAGGTGCTCCGCGCCGGTGCCGCGGGGGCTGCCCCGTCCCACCGCCACGTCCAGCTCGCCCGCGAGCAACGCCGCGGACCCGGCGGAACTGTCCAGCTCCTGCAAGGTCATCCGGACCTCCGGACGAGTCCTCCGGAACCGGCCGATCACCCCGGGCAGCGGGTCGAGCAGCGCGGACCCGATGAACCCGAGGCGCAGCCTCCCGGTCTCCCCGCGTGCCGCGCGGCCCGCGTCGACCAGCGCGAGGCTCATCTCGGCAAGCGCGCCGCGCGCCCTGGCGAGGAACGCGTCCCCGGCGGCGGTGGGAAAAACGCCGCGTGCGGTGCGGTCGAACAGCCGCTCGCCGACTTCCCGCTCGAGCGCGGCGATCTGCGTCGACAACGGCGGCTGGGCAATGCCCAACGACGCGGCGGCGCGGCCGAAGTGCTGGTGTTCAGCGAGGGCCAGGGCGTAACGGAGGTGACGAGCTTCCACGGCGTCATGATACGCAGGAAGTATCGCGAAGGCATTCGCAAGATATCGCAGTGGATAACGCTGCACGGCGGGTGTGCTCTGGGGAGGTCCGTGATCGACTCCCGAAGGACCTCAAGTGACCCGACCCTCCTCGTCCGAGACCGTCATCGTGCTCGTGCACGGCGCCTGGCATTCCGCCCTGCACTGGACAGCGGCGCAACGCGCGCTCGCCCGGCACGGCCTCGCCAGCGTCGCCGTGGACCTGCCGGGGAGCGGGCTCGACGCGCCTGTTCCCAGCGGGTATTTCCTGCCTGGCCAGCCCGGCTTCGCCAGCGAAAGGTCGGCCCTGCACGACGTCACCATGCAGGACAGCACGGACGTCGTGCTCAACGCGCTCGTCAGCGCGCGCACCCGGTACCGGAACGTCGTCCTGGTCGCCCACAGCGCCGGCGGCGCGGCCGCGTCCGCCGCCGCGGAGCAGGCACCGGAGCTCGTCGACCGGCTCGTCTATCTGTCCGCGTTCGTGCCCGGCGGCCGGCCCCGGTTCGCCGACTACATCGAGGCCAAGGAGAACGCGGGCGCCGTCCAGGTCCCGCCGGTCGGCGATCCGGGCCGACTCGGCGCGATCCGGATCAACCCGCTTTCCCCCGACCCGGCCGTCGTGGGCGTCATCCGCCGGGCGTTTCTCGACGATCTCCCCGAGGGCAGCCCGGAATCGTGGCGGCAGTTCCTGCACCCCGACCTCCCGTTCGCGAACTTCACCACCCCGGTCCCGGTCTCCGCGGCGCGCTGGGGACGGATCTCCCGCTCCTACGTGCGGCTGGCCGACGACCTCGCCCTGCCGCCCGCGACCCAGGACCTGATGATCGCCGAGGCGGACCGGCTGACCCCGGACAACCCGTTCCACGTGCACTCCCTGCCGGGCGGCCATTCTCCGTTCGTGACCCGGCCGGACGAACTGGCGACGACCCTCGCCGCGGTCGCCCTGTACCGGTCCGACCGATGAGCTCGGTGCGTCTTTCTCCTTCGTCGCAACGACTTCTGCTGCCGATTGTGCTGTCCGGCACGTTTGTGCAGCTGTTCAGCGTCACGGTCATGCAGGTGGGCGTGGTCGACGTCCAGCGGGACCTGAACGCCGGGGCGGCGGAGACCCAGCTGGTCCTCGCCGCCTACACCCTCACCTACGCTTGCTCGCTGCTCGTCTCCGCGCGGCTGGGGGACAAGTACGGCTACCGCCGGATGTTCGTCGCCGGGATGGCGCTGTTCACCGCCGCCTCGATCGGGGCTGCCGCCGCGCCGGACGCGTGGGTGCTGATCGCCGGGCGCGCCCTGCAAGGTTTCGGCAGCGGCCTGATGGCGCCCCAGATCCTGTCGATCATCCAGTCGGCGCTGCCCGCGAACCGCCGCCCCGTCGCGCTGAGCGCCTTCGGAGCGACGATGGCGGCGGCTTCCCTCGCCGGCCCGGTGCTCGGCGGCGTGCTGACCCAGCTCGATCCGCTGGGACTGGGCTGGCGGGCGGCGATGCTGGTGGTCGTCCCGATCGGGATCGCCGCCCTCGCGCTCTCGCCCGCGCTGCCGTCCGTCCGGGAAGAACGCAAACCCACGCGCGTGGATCCGCTCGGCGCGACGCTGAGCCTGCTGGGCTTCGCACTGCTGGTGTTCCCGCTGACGATGGGACGCGAGACCGGCTGGCCGCCGTGGACCTGGGCAAGCCTGGCCCTGGCGGCGGTAGCGCTGACTGGTTTCGTGCTTTCCCAGCGCAGGGCGGCGGAACCGCTCATCCAACCGTCCACATTGGATGAACCGGCGACCAGATGGGGACTGGCCGCCGTGCTGGTCTTCAACGCGGGCGTCCCGTCCTTCACTCTGCTGCTGTCGATGCACCTGCAGGGCGTCAAGGGCTGGAGCCCGCTTGAGACGGGCCTGAGCGTCACGCCGTACGCCGTCGGAGCGCTGGCCGGCAGCCGGATCGCGAACAGCCTGGGCAACCGGTTCGGCCCCCGAGCGCTCGCCGCCGCCTCGCTCGCGATGGGACTGGTGTGCCTTGCCGTCCCGGTGCTGATCGACCTGCGCTGGTGGTATTGGCTCGCGTTGTGCGTCGGCGGAGTCGCCTTCGGGGTCTTCACCGCGTCGGCATTCACCCAGATCATCGCCAGGGCGCGCCCCGAGGCGGCGGCTTCGGTTTCCGGATTGCTTCCTACGGCGCAGCAGTTGGGCGGAACGCTGGGAGTCACGTTCGCTGGCATCGCCTACGCCGCCCCAGCCGCGACGGCGGGTGCGGCGTTGTGGCACGCGATGACCTACGAGGCTGCGGCCTTCGCGGTTGCTGCTGTGTGCGCGGTTGGCGGCCTTCGGAGTTCGCGAACCGCGGGTGATCGATCGCCGAGGGTGTCAGTGCGAGGGTGAGAGGGCGGACCGTCTCGGCGTAGCCGCTCGAGCTGCGCACCCGGCCGGATCTGCGACGATAGGGACGATCGAGTCGACGACGGGAGAGCTGATGGACGAGTCGAGCCGCCGGGATGTGTGGCGTCCGGGCCAGGACTGCCAGGCGGTGGCCACGGCCCGGTCGCTGGGCCAGGACGTGGACAAGATCCACGGGGACGCGTGGGGCGTCGTCGGGACCTTGGGGGACAGCGTCTGCTACGTCGGCGTCACGGACAAAGTCGCGGCGATCCACGAAGCACTGGCGCGCCGGATCCGCGAGCGCGACCTGCCCGTCCGGCTGCTCGCCCCGAACTACTCGGGCGGGATCTCGGACGGCCAGCGCAACGGCACCCCGCAGATGCGGTACTCGCTGATCGGCCGCGAGACGACGAACGACGGGTTGTCCCTGCATTTCGAGGGCAGCGAGATGCGGGGAGTCGTCGCCGTGGTGGCGTGCGACAAGCCTCCGGTCGGCGCCACGGCGGCGATCTTGGAGCGCGACGTGCCCGCGGTGGTGGTTTCCGACGGTTCCATCCGTCCGGGCACGGATCCCGAAACCGGGGAAACGATCGATCTGGTCAGCTGCTTCCAGGTCGCCGGGGACCCGGACGCGGCCAAACGCGAGCGGTGGGCGCGCAACGCGTGTCCCGGGCACGGCAGCTGCGGCGGGATCTTCACCTACAACACGATGCAGTCCTTCATCGCCGTGCTGGGGCTGGAGCCGCTGCATATGGTGTCGCCGGCGTCCGAGGACCCGCGCCGGGTCGAGGAATTCCCCGAGCAGATCGTGGACTGCCTCGAAATCATGACCCAGCGCGGAATAACGCCGCGCGCTCTGGCCACCCCGCTCGCGTTCCGCAACGCCGCCGTCGTGGCGATCGCGCTGGGCGGTTCGACGAACGTGGTCCTGCACGCGCCGGAGATCGCCCGCGCGGCCGGCCTTGACTTCTGGTCCGAGGTGATGACTCAAGAGGAGTTCAACCGGCTCTCCCGGACCGTCCCGGTGCTCGTCGACGCCCGGCCGTTCGGGCAGTACAGCATGGTGGACATCGACGCCGCCGGCGGCCTGCAGGCGGTGGTGGCGGAACTGCTCCGGCACGACCTGCTCGACGGCTCCGCCCTGACCTGCACGGGCGAGACCCTCAGCGAGCAAATCGAACGGCTCGACCCGCCCGCCCCGGACGGGAGGGTGATCTTCCCGGTCACCGAGCCGTTCAAGCCCACCGGCGGCCTGCGGCTGCTGTCGGGCAACCTCGCTCCCGGCGGCGGCGCGGTGATCAAACTGGCCGGAGTCGAGACCGGCGTGGTCGACGGCCGCTTCGAGGGACGGGCGCGCGTTTTCGACAGCGAGCAGTCCCTGCTGCGGGCGCTGGTCGAGACGCCGGACGAGTTCGCGGACCGGGACATGGTCGTCATCCGCTACGAAGGCCCGCGGGGCGCGCCGGGCATGCCCGAGATGCTCGACCCGACCTCCCGCATCACCGCGCTGTGCCGGACGAAAGGCATCTCCATCGCGCTGATGACCGACGCCCGGTTCTCCGGCGGATCGGTCGGCCTGGTCATCGGACACGTCGGCCCGGAGGCCGCGCTCGGCGGCCCCATCGCCCTCGTCGAGGACGGCGACACGATCACCGTCGACCTGCACACCGACACCCTCGAGTGCGCCGAACTGGCCGACCCCGCCGTCCGCCAGGCTCGCCAGGCGAAGTGGCAACAGGCCGCCGAGGCGAACGGCGGGGTCCATCCGCTAGTCCGCCCGGTGACGTCCCGCCTGCTCCGCCGCATGCGCGCACTCGCCGCGTCCGCGATCGACGGCGGGGGGATGGCGGAGGTCGTTCCCTGATCGAGGCGAGGCCGGCAGCGCGGAGTGCGGCGCGTGGCGTGGAACTATTCATGAGCCTGCCTAGCGGTCACCCGGGCTGCCAGCCCGCAGGCGGCTGCCGCTCGTGGCATTCCTTTGTACGGCAACAGGTCTGGGCGCTTGTGACCTTTAAGTCCGCGAGCCCTGGCCGCGGTACGGACGATTCCGTATGCCGTGGGCTGTCATTTGCACGCCTTCGTCTGGTGGGCGCCGAACTTGGCCTGGGCATTGGTGAACTGCCCGCCGTACCTCGATGACAGCTGCCGGATCAGGCCGGTGCACGAGAACGAGGTGTAGTCCAGGTAGGACTGTGCTGCCTTGGCCGCCTGCGCGTTCCAGTCGACGTCCAGGCTGTCCACCGCCTGGGTGGCGACGTTCTTCGGGTAGCTGTCGCCGTACTTCGAGGACAGTTGGTCGATCAAGCCGTTTCGCGAGAAGGCGGTGTAGCCGAGATACGACTGCGCGGAATCGCGGGCCTGCTCGACCTGGGGCGGATATTGCGGAGCCTCGCTGGCCGGGCTGGACTCGGCTGGGGGCGACGACTGCGGAGTCTCGCCGGCCGGGCTGGACGTGACCTGGGGCGGAGTCTCGCTGGTCGGGCTCGACTGGACCAGTTGCCCGTTGACGCACGACTGTCCGGTCTGCAGCGGAGGACAGGATCCTTGTGTCGAAGCGGCGGCGGGAGTCACCCCGCCGGCACCGAGATCGCCTGCGTCACCACCTGAACAGGCGGTGAAGGTGACGGCTGCCGCGGCCGCCGCGGCGAAGAGGGCGACGCCCTTGAACATGAGCAAACTCCTTGGCGCGTGGTGATTTGTAGTCGTGTGTGCGACTCCGTTCGTTACGCCGGTCATGTCCGCTTCGTTCAGCACGTCAAGGCCCCCGCATCCTCCGCCAATGGGCCGGCTGTCCTGGTGCGTAGTTGATGCTGCGACGTCGGAAACATCCGAACCTGCCGGCGCGACCGGCCCCGACGCGCGGGGGATTTCCGAGGAAGGGCGCGTGTCGCTGCCGCTCGCTTCCGGCGGCAGCGGAGAAGCTGTGCGCCGCCCGGATCTGGGCGCGCGTGATTGTTGCTGCGGTGAAAGGAAGAACGTGCTGAAGAAGGGTTTACGTCCGCTTCGGGCGGTACGTCTCGCTGGGGTTCTTGCCGCGGGGATCGTGGCATGCTCCGCGTGCACCCCCGGCCACGCGACCGGGCAGCAACCGAGCGGCGGCAAAGCGCCTGCCCAGGCGGCCGGCGGTGCCGCGCTGTCGGTCGGAAGCTCTTCGACGCCGCTTCCGGCAGCTGGTTCCTGCCACCTCGGCAACCGCGACGGGCAACCGACGCCAGATCCGTCCTGCACCCCCGGTGCGGTGAATCCGCAGGTCTCCCAAGCGAATATCGCCACGACGGTGTGCAAGAGCGGCTGGACCAAAACCGTGCGTCCGCCCACCGGCAAGACCAGTCGCATGAAGGACACCACGGCGAAGGCGTACACCCTGCCCGCCGGCGAGACCGGCGAGTACGACCACCTTGTCTCCCTGGAACTCGGGGGAGCGCCTGACGACCCGCGCAACCTGTGGGTCGAGCCGGGGAAGATTCCCAATCCCAAGGACGCGGTCGAGAATAAACTCAAAGACGCCGTCTGCAGTGGCCTGATCCCGCTCGCCACCGCCCAGACCGCCATCGCCCGTTCCTGGACCACCGCGTTCGACGACGCCGGGCTGCGCGTCAACGGAGGTGCGGTGTGCCTGCGCGCCGAGCCCAGCCGGTGCGCCCACGGCCGGCGTGGAGACAGCACCGGCGAGTAACCCGGCGGCCAGTTGTTCGCGGACGGGCTTGATCGCCCGTCCGCGAATAACGACGCGAGAAAGAGCGGCAAGAACCGTTTTCCAGTGCGCCGGAAAGCGACGGTGTCGCTCGAACGTCTCGGTCCGGCTTGAGTTCCGGCCGGCGCCAGGCGTGGAAGCGACCGTCCCAAGTGGACACTCGCGCCCGACCGCCCGCAGGCCGAGCACGGAGGCGTCGACCGCGCTGGGCGCGCCGCGCTCGTCGCCTCCGCTGCGCCGTTCGGGCGCGGGATTGCGACAAACGTGAACCTACCTTCGTCGGTGTCGCACTTGCCCCGAATTGTTCGAGAATCACGAACCGAAGGTTGATCACGTTCCGTTTCAACGACGAGACGGTCCGGACCGCCGAACTGGAGGTTCATGGTCCCGATCCGGTCACCCGACGCACCCGGGCGGAGCTGCCTCCGCACTCAGCCGAGCCCGGCACCGAATCCGGAGGCCCTCACGCGGACTCCCCGCTCGGTGCACGTCCTTTCTCTCCCGTTCCGCACAGGAGGAAACACATGCGATCGACACGTTTCAGGCCGAGCGTCCTCGCCGTCGGCTCGTTCGGCACGCTGGCCCTCGCCATGACCACCGTGCCTGCCGCGTCCGCGGCGGCGACACCGGCCGCGGTCATGAACAGCCTCGGCTCCGCCACCGGCGGGCACTACCTCGACGACAGCGGCGCCTCGGTCGTCACTGTGCTGAACGACGCCGACGCGGCCAAGGTCCGCGCGTCCGGGCTGAACGCGAAGGTGGTGCGGTACAGCCTGGGCCAGCTCGGCACGGTGAAGCAGCACCTGGACGCCACCGGCGGCGTGCCCAGCGCCGGCTGGGGCCTCGACCTCGCCCGCAACCAGGTCGTCGTCGACGTCTACGACGCCACCCCGAAGGCGCAGAAGGACTCGCTGCTCGAGACCGCCCGCCAGTACGGCGACATGGTCCGCGTCGAGCACCATCCCGGCGCCATGTCGTTGTTCATCAAGGGCGGCGACAAGATCAGCAACGGTCAAGCGTCCTGTTCCAACGGGTTCAACGTGGAGAAGGACGGCCAGAAGCTGCTCCTTTCCGCCGGCCACTGCGAGAAACTCGGCGGCGGCGGCCCGTGGAACGACGGCAAGACCGTCGACGCGGTGTTCCCCGACGAGGACAACATGCTCGTGGAGAACGCTTCGGGCGAGGGACCGAGCGAGATCAACGACGGCACGAAGATCACTGAGTTCGCCGATGCGACGGTGGGTGAGCAGATCAAGCGGGCCGGGATCACTTCGGGCGTGACGTCGGGTGAGGTGACCAAGGTCGACTACACCTTCGAGGCGGAGGGTTACACGGTCTACCACGAGTTCTGCACGACCGCGCATTCCGATCACGGCGACTCGGGCGGTCCGGCCTATGACGGGGGCAAGGGTCTCGGCACGCTGTCCGGCGGAGACACTCAGACCTCGTGCTTCTTCCCGGCGACGTTGTCGGCCAAGAGGTACGGCGTGACGCTGCCCAAGTCCTGATTCGCGGGTGCTGTCGGGAGGCGCCGGAGCCGGTCCTCCCGACGGCATGCCCGAGCGTCGCCTCCCGCAAAGCCTTGTCCTGCCGACGATACCGCCGCCGCAAGCCTCAGCACCGAGGTCTCGGCAGATCCAACGCCGGGTTCGCGGCGAAGAACGCCACCGGTTTGAGATGGAAGCCCACCTTGGACACCGGCATCACCGGCCAGTCCTCCGGGCGCGGCACGTGGTTCGCTCCGAACGTGTACCAGACAACGACATCGGCGTCCACGATTGGCCGGTCGGCCCGGACGTACTCGACCAGTCCGTCGTCGCCGGGACGCTGGTTGGGGTAATCGCCGGACGCGTAGCGCTGGTCAGGATCGTAGGCGGTGACCCACAAATGCCGGTACGCGAAGCCCGCGCGCCTGCTCGTTTGCGATCCGCTCTGGGCCAGCGGCAGGATGTTCGTCCCCGGCATCAGCTGGTAGCCGACTGGGCGGCCGGTGTGGTGGCGGACCGACGGGTTGACGACTGTCCAATTGCGACCGGAGAGCGGGTCGAC
>NZ_JBHZAG010000052.1:11725-70825 GCF_042754125.1 Amycolatopsis sp. NPDC059235 | reverse complement strand
AGGCGGGAAAGATGCCTTGACAAGCACCCGCCGTCCGCGTTTTTGGCTTCGTATCGGGGTGCGGGGGTGGTGTGGGTGCCTCGATGGTTGGGTGCGTCGGCTGCGGTTGGGTGGGTGGTTGGGGCTTGCGCCCCAATGTGGCGTTGGGTGCGTGGGACGCACCGAATGCCGCATTGGGTGCGTGGGATGCACCCAATGCGGCGTTGGGACGCATTGCGGCGGCGAGCGGGCGGGCGGGGTGGGCTGTGAAGGGCTCCTTGAGGGAATCTGATTCCGTGAAGGTGGCCCTCACGGGCATCGGCGGGTCGTGAGGGGAACCCTGAGGGACTCTGAGTTCGTGAGGGTGGCCCTCACGGACATCGGCGGGTCGTGAGGGGAACCTTGAGGGACTCAGAGTCCGTGAAGGGGCCCCTCACGGACGGCAGGCGCGACCGAAGTCTCCGCAGGCGAGCGGCGGCGAGGAGTCATCCGGCGGAGAGTTGGCGTTTCACCTCGGCGGCGACGCGGGAGCCTTCGGCGCGTCCGGCGATCTTCGGCTGCACCGCCTTCATCACGGTGCCCATCCCGGCCATCCCGGAGGCGCCCGTTTCCGTCACGGCCTCGGTGACCAGAGCGCGCAGTTCGTCGTCCGACAGTTGGGCGGGCAGGTAGCCGGTGAGGACCTCGGCCTCCGCCCGTTCGCGCTCGGCTGACTCCGCGCGGCCTGCCTTCTCGAAGGCCTCGGCGGCGTCGCGGCGTTTCTTCACCTCTCGGGTGATGATCTTCAGGACCTCGTCGTCGGAGAGTTCGCGTGCGCTGTCGCCCGCGGTTTCTTCGTAGCCGATCGCCGAGAGGGTCAGGCGCAGGGTTGCCGAGCGCAGCTGGTCCCTTGCCTTGATCGCGGTCGTGAGGTCGTCGTGCAGGGTCGCCTTCAGCGTGGTCATATACCCGATCCTGGCGCCCGCCCCGGCCGGCTGCCCGCGCCGCGCCGCCGGGGACAGGGTCTTCTAGACTCGCTTCCGATGTCCGACCAGCCTGAAATCCCCTTTTCCCTTCCGGAGGTGCGGTGATGCGTCTCGTTTTCGCCGGCACCCCGGAGCCTGCCGTGCCGTCGTTGCGCGCGCTGATCGAGTCCGGGCGGCACGAGGTCGTCGCGGTCGTCACCCGGCCGGACGCCCAGGCCGGGCGCGGGCGCAAGGTGCTGCGGTCCCCGGTCGGGGCACTCGCCGACGAGCACGGCATCGAGGTGCTCACCCCCGCTCGCGCCGGCGACCCGGCGTTTCTCGCCCGCCTGCGCGAGCTGGAACCGGACGTCTGCCCGGTCGTCGCGTACGGGGCGCTGCTGCCGCAGTCCGCGCTCGACATCCCGGCGCACGGCTGGGTCAACCTGCACTTCTCGCTGCTGCCCGCGTGGCGCGGCGCGGCCCCGGTGCAGGCGGCGATCCGGGCGGGAGACGAGATGACCGGCGCGTCCACCTTCCGGATCGTGAAGGAACTCGACGCGGGGCCGGTGTTCGGCGTGGTGACCGAGACGATCGGCCCGGCCGACACGTCCGGCGCGCTGCTCAGCAGGCTCGCCGAGTCCGGGGCGCACCTGCTGGTGTCCACCGTGGACGGCATCGAGGACGGCACGCTCCGCGCGGTCGAGCAGCCGGGCGAGGGCATGAGCTACGCGCCGAAGGTGACCGTCGAGGACGCGCGGGTGTCGTTCGCGGATCCGGCTTCGGCGGTCGACCGGCACATCCGCTCGGTGACGCCGGATCCCGGCGCGTGGGCGGAGTTCCGCGGCGAGCGGTTCAAGCTGGGGCCGGTCACCGTGCTCGATGAACCCGGTCCGCGGCCGGGCGAGCTGGTGGTCGAGCGCAAGCGCGTGCTCGTGGGCACGGCGACGAAACCGGTGCGGCTGGGCGAGGTCCAGGCGGCCGGGAAGAAACGAATGGCTGCCACCGACTGGGCGCGCGGCACGAGGATCGACGAAGGAGAGCGCCTGCGGTGAACGAGCGTGGAGAACGGCGGCCGTCACGGCCGCAGCGGGGCCGTCCGGCTCCGCGCAAACAGGGACCGCGGCGTCCGCCGGAGATCGATCCGGCCCGCCAGGTGGCGTTCGACGTGCTGCGCGCCGTGCGCGAGAAGGACGCGTACGCCAACCTCGTCCTCCCGCAGCTGCTGCGGGAACGCCGGGTGAGCGGCCGGGACGCCGCGCTGGCCACCGAACTGACCTACGGTTCCGCCCGCGCGCAAGGCCTGCTGGACGCGGTGATCGCCGCGTGCGCTGACCGGCCGATCGAGAAGACCGACCCGGTGGTGCTCGACGCGCTGCGCCTCGGCGTCTACCAGCTGCTGCGCACCCGGATCCCGGAGCACGCCGCCGTCGGGTCCACTGTGGACCTCGTGCGTGCCGAAGCCGGTTCGTGGGCAACGGGATTCACGAACGCCATCCTGCGCGCGGTGTCGGCGAAGGACGAGTCGCAGTGGCTTGACGAACTGACGCCGGACGAGGCCACTGACCCGATCGGCGCCTACGCGCTCCGCACCGCGCACCCGCGCTGGGTCGCCCGGTCGTTCGCGGAAGCGTTGGGGGACAAGGGCGCTGAGCTGAAAGCCGCCCTCGAGGCGGACGACGCCCGCCCCGAGGTGCATCTGGTCGCCCGCCCCGGCGAGATCAGCGCCGACGAACTGGCCGCCATCACCGGCGGCGACCCCGCGCCGTACTCGCCCTACGGCGTCCACCTGCCCGCGGGCGCCGGCGACCCGGCCGACGCGGAACCGGTGCGCGAACGCCTCGCCGCGGTGCAGGACGAAGGCAGCCAGCTGTGTGCCATCGCCGTCACCAAGGCTCCGCTGGAGGGCTCTGACGAACGCTGGCTGGACCTGTGCGCGGGTCCCGGCGGCAAAGCTGCGCTGCTGGGTGCGCTGGCCAAGATCAGCGGCGCGCACGTGGACGCCGTGGAGAAGGCCCCGCACCGCGCCCGGCTGATCGAAAACGCCATCGAGGGCCTGCCGGTCACCGTGCACGTCGCCGACGGCCGCGAAACCGGCCTGGAACCGGGCTACGACCGGATCCTCGTCGACGCTCCGTGCAGCGGCCTGGGCGCACTGCGCCGACGCCCCGAAGCCCGGTGGCGCCGCAAGCCGTCGGACGTCGCGGACCTCACCAAGCTGCAAGGCGAACTGCTGATGGCGGCGCTGGACCTGGTGCGCCCGGGCGGCATCGTCACGTACGTCGTCTGCTCGCCGCACCTGGCCGAAACCGAAGGCGTGGTAGGCGAAACCGCCCGCCGCACCAAGTCCGAGATCGTGGACGCCCGGGAGTTCTTCCCCGGCGTCCCGCAGCTCGGCGACGGCCCGTACGTCCAGCTGTGGCCCCACCGACACGGCACCGACGCGATGTTCTGCGCGGTGCTGCGCAAACCGTGACGGATCTAGGTTTGGTCGCCAGCTCGTGCGGCGGACTGGACACCCGGTTCACCGACGAGCTGGCAAAACCAGCGGTCGCCCGAGGCTGGCGATTGGCCATCACGCTTACCCCGACGGCCTGGGGCTGGCTGAAAGCGACCGGCGGCCTTGGCGAACTTGAAGCCACGACGGACCTGCCGGTGCGCAGCACGTCCCGCCTCCCCGGCGAACCGCGTCCGCACCCGGATCCGAAGGTCTTCCTCTTCGCGCCCGCATCCGCGAACTCGGTAGCGAAGCTGGCACTGGGGATCGCGGACAACCAGGCGCTCACGCTGCTAGGCGATGTCCTTGGCGCGCCCGGGATCACCATCGTCGTCGCCTATCAGATCCAGCCGACCCGAGCCCACCACCCGGCTTGGCAGCGGCACCTCGACACCTTGGCCGAGGCCGGTGTCCGGCTGCACCGCCTGGACCCGCGCCGCCCCTGGTCGGAGCCGCTCGACTTGCTGCCCTCGCCTGCGTAGAAAGCCGTGAAGGGCTCCTTGAGGGAATCAGATTCCCTCAAGGAGCCCTTCACGGACTTCAGGCTCAGCGCAGGCGAAGAGCGCGCTTCACCGTGCCGAACAGGTCGGTCTGGTTGGTCAGCCCCACGACGTTTGCCGCCTGCGGCCCGTAAGCCGCGATGCGGACCTGCGTGCCGGTGTGCTCCATCGAGGAACCAGGCAGCGCGGTGCCGTAGTTGAGGGTCATGTTCGCGCCCTCGTTGGTGATCAGCGTGGCGGTCTGGCCCGGAGTCTTGGCGTCGTTGGACACGATCTGGCTGGTGTGCCCGTGGTCGGCAGTCACCACGACGAGCGTGTCGGTGTGGCTGCGCGCATAAGCAAGCCCAGCCGCGACAGCAGCGTCGAAGTCGATCGTCTCGCCGATCTGCCCGCACGGGTCAGCCGCGTGGTCCTGCTTGTCGATCGAAGCTCCCTCGACCTGCAGGAAGAACCCCTTGTTGCTGCGCCGGTCCTCCAGCAGCTGCAACGCCTTCTGCGTCTGCGCCACCAGCTTCGGCTGCGTCTTCGGCAGCGCCGGGTTCGGAGTGCAGCGAGTCGGCGCGGTACCGCCCTGCGTCGCCTTCGGCCCGGTCCAGTTCACCGGCATGTTGCCCGACGCGAACAGCCCGAGCAGCGGCTGGCCGGGACGGGCCTTGGCCAGGTCGTCAGCGGTGTTGACCACGTTGTAGCCGGCGGCCTTGGCCTGCTCCAGAACCGGCTTGCCCTTGAACTGCCCGGCGGTCGCCTTCTGGTCGAAGTACTTCGCGCCGCCGCCGAGGAGCACGTCCGGGCGGGTCTGCACGAGTTGCTCGGAGATCGAGCCCGCGCCGCCGTTCTCCTTGGCGTTCTGCGCGCACTTCTTGGCGGTCTCGTCCGGGCCCTTGCAGTCGCGGTCGACGACGTGCGCGCCGAGCACGGCCGGGGTCGCGTCCTGGACCTCGGCGGTGGTCACGTCGCCGGTGCGCAGTCCGCCGCGCTTGGCGAGTTCGAGCAGCGTCGGGACCGGGTTGCCGTAGGCGTCCACGGAAATCGCGCCGTTGTAGGTCTTCGTGCCGGTCGCCCAGCCGGTGCCGGACGCCGCGGAGTCGGTGACGTAGTCCGGCTTCGCCGGGTTGCCCTTCTCGACCGCGTACGTGGTGTAGTCGCCGGTCAGCGGGAACTCGTCCATCGCGAGCCGGCCGGCCGCGCCGCGCTCGTAGTTGCGCGCCGAGGTGATCTCGGACTGGCCCATGCCGTCGCCGATGAACAGGATGACGTTGCGCGCGTGGCCGCCCTGGATCGCCTGGCGGACCTCCTGCGTGCGGTCGCCCGCGCCGGCCGAAGCGGCGCGCGCGCCCTGGTCGTCCTGGTTGCCCTGCGCGGCGATCGCGACCGGGGCCGCGGCGACCATCGCGACGCCCAGCGCGCCCGCGGCCAGCCACTTGCGGCGGCCTGCCAAGACGGTTCTCATGATTCTCCTCGGGGTGCTTCTCGTCCGGAACTTCCGGATGCGACCCATTAGTGCTCGCCGATGTGTTCGATACGGAGAATCCGGATGAGCGCCCGGTGTCCGGAAAGCGAACTCCGGTGCGGTCACGGCCGGTGAACAGGACGGAACCGGGTCCTCCTACACTCGGGTCGTGGCTTCACCTCTCATCGCACCCAGCATCCTGTCCGCCGACTTCGCCAAGCTCGGCGAGGAGATCGCGGCCGTCGCGCGGCCCGGAGAGACCCGGGCCGACTGGGTGCACGTGGACGTCATGGACGCGCACTTCGTGCCCAACCTGACCCTCGGCCTCCCGGTGGTCGAGTCGATCCTCAAGTCGACCGACGTGCCGATCGACTGCCACCTGATGATCGACGACCCGGACCGCTGGGCGATCGGCTACGCGGAGGCCGGCGCGTACAACGTCACGGTGCACGTGGAAGCCGCCGCGGACCCGGTCATGCTGGCGAAGAACCTGCGCGCCGCGGGCGCGAAGGCCGGTCTGTCGATCAAGCCGGGCACGCCGCTCGAACCGCACCTGGAAACCCTCAAGCACTACGACACGCTGCTCGTCATGTCGGTCGAACCGGGCTTCGGCGGGCAGTCGTTCATCGCCGACGTGCTGGAGAAGGTGCGCACCGCGCGCCGCCTGGTCGACACCGGGCACCTCAAGCTGGTCGTCGAGATCGACGGCGGGATCAACTCCGACACCATCGAACAGGCCGCCGAAGCGGGCGTCGACTGCTTCGTCGCGGGCTCGGCCGTCTACGGCGCCGAGGACCCCGGCCGCGCCGTCGCCGCGCTGCGCGAGCAGGCCGCCCGCCTCCGCGTCAGCTGACGTCGCGGCCCGGGAAGCTCCCGGGGCCGGACGGGTGTTGGATGGAGGGGCCACCGAGGGCGGTGGCCGGGCGAGGAGGCAGCAGTGTTCACGGGAATTGTCGAAGAGGTCGGCGAGGTCACCGCGGTCGAGCAGTTCACCGACGCGGCTCGGCTCACCGTGCGCGGCCCGTTGGTCACTTCGGACGCGGGCCACGGCGATTCGATCGCGGTCAGCGGCGTCTGCCTGACCGTCGTCACGGTCTCCGGCGGCGAGTTCACCGTCGATGTGGTGAACGAAACACTTCAGCGTTCGAGCCTCGCGAAGGTGGCCGTCGGCGACGCGGTGAACCTCGAGCGCGCGACCCCGGCGGGCGGACGGCTCGGCGGGCACATCATGCAGGGCCACGTGGACGGCACCGGCGTCTTCGTCTCCCGCGACGAGCGCGGCGTGACGACGTTCTCCCTGCCCCCGGCCTTGTCGCGGTACGTCGTGGAGAAGGGTTCGATCGCCGTGGACGGCGTTTCGCTCACCGTCGCGAGCGTGTCCGAGGACCGGTTTTCGGTCGCGTTGATCCCCACCACGCTCGAGGTGACGACGCTCGGCAGGCGGGAAGAAGGCGACCACGTGAACCTCGAAGTGGACGTCGTCGCGAAGTACGTGGAGAAGCTCACTGCGCCACACGTGGCGGCGAACGCGCACAATGTGTGACATCCACCCGGCGGCGGCAGCGAAGGAGCACCCGTGAGCGAGACGAAGGCGGCCGAGCCGCAGACCGGTTGGACCCCGTGCGGGGCAGGCGCGGTGGTAGACGTAGACGCCATCGAGGCCGCGATCGCGGACATCGCGGCCGGACGCGCCGTGGTTGTTGTCGACGATGAAGACCGCGAGAACGAGGGCGACCTCATCTTCGCCGCCGAGAAGGCGACGCCGGAGCTGCTCGCGTTCATGGTGCGCTACACCTCGGGCTACGTGTGCGTCGCGCTGACCGAGTCCGAGGCGGACCGGCTCGACCTGCCGCCGATGTACCACACGAACCAGGACCAGCGCGGGACCGCGTACAGCGTCACGGTCGACGCGGCGGAGGGCATCAGCACCGGCATCTCCGGCACCGACCGCGCGCACACCACCCGGCTGCTGGCCGATCCCGAAGCCACCGCGAAGGACTTCCGCCGCCCCGGGCACGTGGTGCCGCTGCGTGCCAAGGAAGGCGGCGTGCTGCGCCGTCCCGGGCACACCGAGGCCGCGGTGGACCTGGCCCGGCTGGCGGGCCTGCACCCGGCGGGCGCGCTCTGCGAGATCGTGTCGCAGAAGGACGAGGGCGACATGGCCCGGCGCGACGAGCTGGAAGTGTTCGCCGCCGACCACGATCTGAAGATCATCTCGATCGCGGATCTGATCGCTTACCGGCGGCGCACCGAGAAGCAGGTCGAGCGCGTCGCCGAGGCGCGGATCCCGCTGGCCGCGGGCGAGTTCCGCGCGGTCGGGTACGACAGCCTGCTCGACGGGATCGAGCACGTCGCCTTCGTGTACGGCGAGATCGGCGACGGCGAGGACATCCTGGTCCGCGTCCACTCCGAATGCCTCACCGGCGACGTCTTCGGCTCGCTGCGCTGCGACTGCGGCCCGCAGCTGGACGCCGCGCTGCAGAAGGTGGCCGACGAGGGTCGCGGGGTCGTGCTCTACATCCGCGGGCACGAGGGCCGCGGAATCGGCCTGCTGCACAAGCTTCAGGCGTACCAGCTGCAGGACGCGGGCGCGGACACCGTCGACGCGAACCTGGCGCTGGGCGTGCCCGCCGACGCGCGCGATTACGGCACCGGCGCGCAGATCCTGTGCGACCTCGGCGTCCGGTCGATGCGGCTGCTCACGAACAACCCGGCGAAGCGGGTCGGTCTCGAGGGCTACGGCCTGCGCGTCACCGGCCGGGTCGCGCTGCCGATCTCGCCGAACCCGGAAAACCTGCGGTACCTGCGCACGAAGCGCGACCGGATGGGGCACGACCTCAGCCAGCTCGAGCACTACGACCAGGTCGGGGCGTCCGACCAGGGCACCGAGGAGGACACCACGCGATGAGCGGCGAGGGGCGGCCGGAAGCCGCGCTCGACCTGCGCGACTGCAAGTCCCTGCGGCTGGCGGTCGTCGCGACGCGGTGGAACGCGAAGATCACCGACGTGCTGCTGGAGCGCGCGCTCGCCGCGGCGAAGGACGCCGAGCTGGAGGAAGAGCCCACGGTCGTCCGCGTCGCGGGCGCGGTGGAGCTTCCGGTCGCGGCGCAGGCGCTGGCGCGCAACCACGACGCGGTCGTCGCGCTGGGCGTCGTCATCCGCGGCGGCACCCCGCACTTCGAGTACGTGTGCGACGCGGTCACCGCGGGCCTCACCCGGGTCGCGCTCGACGAGAGCACCCCGGTCGGCAACGGCGTCCTGACCTGCGACACCGAGCAGCAGGCGCTCGACCGTTCCGGCATGCCCGGCTCTGTGGAGGACAAGGGCTACGAAGCGGCCGTGGCGGCGCTCGACACCGCGCACGTGCTGCGCGGCCTCGGCAAGCCGTGGACCGAGCGGGGATTCGTGTGAGCGTGATGACCGAGCCGCAGACCACCCTCGTGATCCGGCCGCGCCGGGCGCTCGTCATGTGCAGCGTGCTCGCGGTGGCGCTGCTCGCGGCGTTCGTGGTGGTCGCGGTCCTGCTGCGCAGCTCGCACACCGGCGTCGTGTTCGAGGCGTCGGACCAGATCGCGATGATCGGCATCGGCGTCGCGCTGTCGGCGGGCACGATGCTGTTCGGCAACGCCCGCGTCCGCGCGGACGCCACCGGCATCGAGGTCCGCAACGTCCTCGCGCGGCGCGTGTTCACCTGGGATCAGGTGCTGTCGATCAGCTTCCCGGACGGCGCCTCGTGGGCCCGGCTGGAACTGCCGGACGACGAGTACTTCTCGGTGATGGCCGTGCAGGCGGTGGACCGGGAACGCGCGGTGCTGGCGGTGCGGGCGCTGCGAAAGCTGCACCGGGCCGCCACCGAGGCCTGAGTTCTTACCGCTCCAGATCCAGTTCCAGATCCACGACGATCGGCGCGTGGTCGGACGGTCCCTTGCCCTTGCGGGCCTCGCGGTCCACGTAGGAATCGGTGACCGCTTTGGCGAAAACCTCGTTGCCGTAGACGAGGTCGATGCGCATTCCCTTGTTGTTGGGGAAGTTCCCGCCGCGGTAGTCCCAGTACGTGAACGGGTGGTCGTACTTCAGCGGCCGCGGGAAAACGTCGGACAATCCCGCGTCGCGAAGCTTCTTCAGCGCGGCCCGTTCGGGCTCGGTGACGTGCGTGGACTCGGCGAAAAGCGAGATGTCCCAGACGTCCTGGTCGGTTGGCGCGACGTTGAAATCGCCGAGCACCGCGAACGGGCGGGCCTGCTGAAGCTCGTCGCCGACGAGGTCGCTGAGCTTCTCGAACCACTCGAGTTTGTAAGCGTAGTGCGGATTTTCCGGCTCGCGCCCGTTCGGCACGTACACCGACCAGAGGCGGATCCCGCCGCACGTCGCGCCGATCGCGCGCGCCTCGGCCTGCCCGTCGAAGCCCGGTTCGCCCGGCAGCCCGCGCGCTACGTCGTCGAGCCCGATCTTTGAGAGGATCGCGACGCCGTTCCACCGTCCGAGCCCGTAGGCGGCGACCTCGTACCCGCGCGCGGTGATCTCGTCGGCGGGGAAGGCTTCGGTGGTGTTCTTGAGTTCCTGCAGGCACAGGACGTCCGGCGCGGTGCGGTCGAGCCAGTCGAGCACGCGGGGCAGCCGGGGAACGATGGAGTTCACGTTCCAGGTGGCGACGCGGACGGTCATGGCTGCTCCCTGATCGTTCGGCGGGTCGGCGAAGCCAGGCTACGGCAGGCCGGATCCGCGGCCGACCCGGATGCGCCCGCTCGCGGCAAGGGGTCTCACGGAAACTGTCGGACCCTCGCCATACAGTGGGGCACGTGGCTGATCCGACCACCTACCGACCTCAGCCGGGGAGCATCCCGGACTCGCCTGGCGTGTACAAGTTCCGCGACGCCGCCAAGCGAGTCATCTACGTCGGCAAAGCGAAGAGCCTGCGCAGCAGGCTGAACTCGTACTTCGCCGACCTGTCCGGCCTTCATCCGCGCACGCGGCAGATGGTCACCACCGCGGCGAGCGTCGAGTGGACCGTCGTCGGCACCGAGGTCGAGGCGCTCCAGCTGGAGTACAACTGGATCAAGGAGTTCGACCCCCGGTTCAACGTCCGCTACCGCGACGACAAGAGCTACCCGGTCCTCGCGGTCACGCTGAACGAGGAATTCCCCCGGCTGCACGTCTATCGCGGCGCGCGCAAGAAGGGCGTCCGCTACTTCGGGCCGTACTCGCACGCGTGGGCGATCCGCGAAACCCTCGACCTTCTTCTGCGTGTTTTCCCGGCTCGCACCTGTTCCACCGGCGTCTTCCGCCGCCACGGGCAGATCGGGCGGCCGTGTCTGCTCGGCTACATCGACAAGTGCTCGGCGCCGTGCGTCGGCCGGGTGTCGGCGGACGAGCACCGGGCGATCGTCGAGGACTTCTGCGACTTCCTCGCCGGCCGCACGGACGCGATGGTGAAGCGGCTCGAACGCGAGATGGCGCAGGCCTCCGAAGAGCTGGAGTTCGAACGCGCCGCGCGGCTGCGGGACGATCTCGGCGCGCTGCGCCGCGCGATGGAGAAACAAGCCGTGGTGTTCGGCGACGGCACGGACGCGGACGTCGTCGCCTTCGCGCACGACGAACTCGAGGCCGCCGTCCAGGTGTTCCACGTGCGCGGCGGGCGCGTGCGCGGGCAGCGCGGCTGGGTGATCGACAAGGCCGAGGAAATGGACGTCCCGGCGCTGGTCGACCACTTCCTCACCCAGTTCTACGGCGAGGAATCCGACCGAGTGGGCCGCGACGACGTCGAGGTCGGGCCGGTCGTCCCGCGCGAGGTGCTGGTGCCGGAGCTGCCCGCGGACGCCGACGCGGTCGCCGAGTGGCTGTCCGGCCTGCGCGGGTCGCGCGTGCGGCTGCGGGTCGCACAGCGCGGCGACAAGAAGGCGCTCGCGGAAACGGTGGAGCGCAACGCGAAGGAAGCCTTCACTCAGCACAAACTGCGCCGCGCGGGCGACCTCACCGCACGGTCCGCGGCGTTGCAGGAACTCCAGGACTACCTCGCGCTCGACAGCGCGCCGCTGCGGATCGAATGCGTCGACATCAGCCACATCCAGGGCAGTGACGTCGTGGCGTCGCTGGTGGTGTTCGAGGACGGGCTGCCGCGCAAATCCGAGTACCGCAAGTTCGCGCTGCGCGAGGCGGCGACCGAGGGCGACGTCGCGTCCATCGCCGAGGTCGTGCGGCGGCGCTTCTCCCGCTATCTCAAGGAAACCGCGGAAAATGCCGCTGAGACAACGGAAACCGCAGCCGAGGCCGTCGAGGAAGCGGGGGACGAGGCGGCCCAGCCGGTGCGCGCGGGGATCGACCCGGAGACCGGCCGTCCGCGCAAGTTCGCCTATCCGCCGAACCTGCTGGTCGTCGACGGCGCGGGCCCGCAGGCCACCGCGGCCGCGGACGTGCTCGCCGAACTCGGCATCACCGACATCGCCGTCGTCGGGCTCGCGAAGCGGCTCGAAGAGGTGTGGCTGCCGGGAGAACCGGATCCGATGATCCTCCCGCGCACGTCCGACGCGCTGTTCCTGCTGCAGCGGCTGCGCGACGAGGCGCACCGGTTCGCCATTCGCTACCACCGCGAAAAGCGCGCCAAGCGCATGCAGGCGTCCGAATTGGACAGTGTGCCCGGACTCGGGCAGGCTCGGCGCACCGCGCTGATCAAGCACTTCGGCTCGGTGAAGAAGCTCAAGCAGGCCCGGGTCGAGGAAATCGAAGCGGTGCCCGGTTTCGGCAGGCGCACCGCCGAGGCCGTGGTGGCGGCACTGGCCGGGGAGACCGGCGCCGCACCGCGGGCAGTACCGGGAGGGGACCAGGGGTCGTGATCGGGAAGGAAGCACACAAGTGAGTGCGGAAGAGGAAAAACGGGGCAGCGGGATGGAGGTCGCGGTCGTGTCCGGCCTGTCCGGCGCGGGCCGCTCCACGGCGGCCAAATGCCTGGAGGACCTCGGCTGGTTCGTGGTCGACAACCTGCCGCCGGAGCTGATCGCCACCATGGTCGAGCTCGGCGCGCAGGCGCGGGGGGCGATCACGAAGGTGGCGGTGGTGATGGACGTGCGCTCGCGCGCGTTCACCGACGACCTGGCCTCGGTGATCAAGGACCTGGACGCACGCGGGTACAAGCCGCGCGTGCTGTTCCTCGAGGCCACGGACGCGGTGCTGGTGCGCCGCTTCGAATCGGTCCGCCGCGGCCACCCGATGCAGGGTGACGGCAGGCTCGCCGACGGCATCACCGCCGAGCGCAAGCTGCTTTCGCCGCTGCGCGAGGAGGCCGACCTGGTGCTCGACACGTCCGCGCTGTCGGTGCACGACCTGCGCGCGAAAATCGAGGACGCGTTCGGCTCCGAGGCCAGCACGCAGACCCGCGTCACCGTGCTGTCCTTCGGCTACAAGTACGGTTTGCCGATGGACGCCGACCTGGTGATGGACGTGCGGTTCCTGCCGAACCCGTTCTGGATCCCGGAGCTGCGCGAGCACACCGGCCTCGACGGCGAGGTGCGCAATTACGTGCTGTCGCAGGAAGGCGCCGAGGAATTCCTCGACCGCTACCACCAGCTGCTGCGGCTCATCGGCGCCGGCTACAAGCGCGAGGGCAAGCGGTACCTGACGCTCGCGGTCGGCTGCACCGGCGGCAAGCACCGCAGCGTCGCGATCTCCGAGGAACTCGCCCAGCGACTGTCCAATGAGGACGGCATGGCAGTAAAGGTGGTGCACCGGGATCTTGGCCGGGAGTGACGTGCGCGCGGTGGCGCTGGGCGGAGGACACGGGCTGCACGCGACGCTGACCGCGCTCCGGCGGATCACCCGCGCCGTCACGGCGGTGGTGACGGTGGCCGACGACGGCGGGTCGTCCGGCAGGCTGCGGCGCGAGTTGGGGCTGCTGCCGCCGGGCGACCTGCGCCAGGCGTTCGCCGCCTTCGCCGCCGAGGACGGCGGGCGGCTGTGGGCGGAGGTGTTCCAGCACCGCTTCGGCGGCGACGGCGCGCTCGCCGGGCACGCCGTCGGCAATCTGCTGCTCGCCGGGCTGTTCGAGGTGCTCGGCGACCCGGTGGCCGCGCTCGACGAGGCCAGCAGGCTGATGGGCATCTCCGGCCGCGTGCTGCCGATGTCGCCGGAGCCGCTGGAGATCGAGGGCGAGGTCAGCGGCCTGGACAGCGAGAACCCGGACGCGATCCGGCGGATCCGCGGCCAGGTCGCGGTCGCCAGCACGCCCGGCCAGGTGCACCGCATCACGCTGCACCCGGCGGGCCGCCAGGAGCGTCCGCCGCGCGGCTGCCCGGAGGCGATCGAGGCGGTGCTGGAGGCGGACGTGGTGTTCCTCGGCCCCGGCTCGTGGTTCACCAGCGTGCTGCCGCATCTTCTGGTCCCGGACCTGCACGACGCGCTCGTGCGCACGAGCGCCACCAAGGTCGTCGTGCTGAATCTTGTCCCCCAACCGGGGGAAACCGGCGGATTCTCCCCCGAGCGGCATCTGGACGTACTCTTCGAGCACGCGCCCGCGCTGCGGGTCGACGCCGTCGTCGCGGACCGTGATTCCGTCCCTGACCCGGCAAGCCTGCGCCGGGCGGCCGAACGCCTGGGAGCGAGGGCCTGCCTGGGGGCGGTGGCCGACCCGGTCGTGGAGGGACGGCATGATCCTGGTGCGCTCGCCCAGTGCATGCGAGAGGCACTAGGCCTCGGCGGGGAGCACTGTGGGTGACGGCGGGCGCGCAGCGAAAGGCAGGAGGGGCAGTACATGGCGATGACCGCCGCGGTGAAGGACGAACTGAGCCGGCTCGAGATCACGAAGATCGGGCCGCGCCGGGCGGAGGTCGCGTCGCTGCTTCGCTTCGCGGGCGGGCTGCACATCGTGGCCGGCCGGGTGGTGGTCGAGGCGGAGCTGGACACGGGTTCGGTCGCGCGGCGGCTGCGCAAGGAGATCCACGAGCTGTACGGACATCATTCGGACGTGCACGTGATCACCGCGAGCGGCGGACTGCGCAAGGGGACGCGGTACGTCGTGCGCGTGGTGAAAGACGGCGAGGGCCTTGCCCGGCAGACCGGCCTGATCGACCAGCGCGGACGCCCCGTGCGCGGCCTGCCCGCCGCCGTGGTGTCCGGCGGAGTGGCCGACGCCGAAGCAGCCTGGCGCGGTGCCTTCCTGGCGCACGGCTCGCTGACCGAACCGGGCCGTTCGTCGTCGCTGGAAGTGACCTGCCCCGGCCCGGAAGCGGCCTTGGCTCTGGTGGGCGCGGCCCGGCGGATGGGCATCCAGGCGAAGTCCCGCGAGGTACGGGGCGCGGACCGGGTCGTGGTCCGCGACGGTGACGCCATCGGAGCCCTGCTGACCCGCCTGGGCGCGCACGCGAGCGTGCTGCAGTGGGAAGAACGCCGGATGCGCCGCGAGGTCCGCGCGACCGCCAACCGCCTCGCCAACTTCGACGACGCGAACCTGCGCCGCTCGGCCCGCGCGGCGGTCGCGGCGGCTGCCCGGGTGGAACGCGCGCTGGAGATCCTGGGCGACACCGCGCCGGATCACCTGCTCGCCGCGGGCCGCCTGCGCTTGTCGAACCGGCAGGCGTCGCTCGAAGAGTTGGGCCAGCTGTCCGACCCGCAGATGACGAAGGACGCGGTGGCCGGCCGGATCCGGCGGCTGCTGGCGATGGCGGACAAGCGGGCGAAGGAACTGAGCATCCCGGACACCGAATCAGCGGTGACCCCGGAAATGCTGGAGGAAGAAGCCTGACGCGGTTGCCCGCGGGGAGCCTCGTGAGTGTTCGTCCCGGTTCTCACCGGCAGAAACACTCACGAGGCCGAGGCCGTGGTGCTCTGCGGGTTCGGGTTGTGCGCGGTCTTGCGCACCCCATGCCGACGTCCGTGAGGGGAACCCTGAGGGAATCAGAGTCCCTCAGGGTTCCCCTCACGGACCTTCGCCGGAACGCAGCCACGCAGCCTGTCTCGCCAAGCAGTGCTCCGCATCCCCCGGCCCAGCACCGCCACAACGAACCCGCCGCACACCGCACTACTGAGAACCTCATTGGGTGCGCTCAACGCATCGAACGCCACATTGGGTGCGTCTGACGCACCCAATGCCACATTGGGGCGCTCGCCACCGCAGGCAGGGCCCGGGCATCCGCTCTCACCGGCCTGAACACTCACGTGGGCTCGAATAGCCGCCTGCCGCACCTTGCCCAGCCCCGCCCGGTCCGGCCGCCAAGATTTCGTCCACAGTGGACAAATCACCCCCGCCACACCACCGGGTTCGCTACCGTGGGGGCCATGATCGATGTGCCGCTTTCCGCACTTGAACTCGCGCTCGTCGAAGCCGGGCAGTCGGCCACGGCGGCGCTCGAGCCGCTGTCCTCCGTCGCGCGGCGGCTGGACGACCTCGGCTACCGGCGTCTCTGGTTCGCCGAGCATCACGGCTCGCCGGCCATCGCCAGCGCGTCCCCGCAGGTGCTCGCGGCGCACGCGGCCGCGGTGACGTCCCGGGTGCGGGTCGGGTCCGGCGGGGTCCTCGCGCCGAACCACGCGCCGTTCGCGCTGGCTGAGCAGTTCGGCACGCTGTCCGCGCTCAGCGGCGGCCGGGTCGATCTCGGCGTCGGGCGTGGGCCCGGCGCGCTCGATCCGGAGATCATCCGGGCGCTGCGCCGAGGAGCCGAACCGGCTGGAGAGGCCGACTACCACGCGGATGTCGACGAGTTGCTGAGGCATCTCGGCAGCGAAAAGGTGCTCCCGGGCGGAGTGACCGTGCCGGAGCCGTGGCTGCTCAGCTCCAGCCCGGCGGGCGCCGAGGTCGCGGCCGAGCGCGGGCTGCCGATCGCGTTCGCGCATCACATCCGGCCGGACAACACCGCGCCCTCGCTGGAGCGGTACCGGGAGAAGTTCCGGCCGTCGAAGTGGCGCTCCGAGCCGTACGTGCTGCTGTGCGTCGAGACGATCTGCGCGGACACCGACGCCGAGGCCGAATACCTGTCCGGTCCGATGAACGTCCTCAAATCCCACCTGCTCACCGGCGGCGGGGGAGACCAGCCGATGCTGACGCCGGAGCAGGCCGCCGAATACGAGTTCGCGCCGGAGATGGTTCCGCAGCTCGAACACTTCCGCGCCGCCCAAGCGTACGGCGAGCCGGAACAGGTCCGAGCGCGCCTGGCTGAGCTGGCGAAGCAGACCGGCGCGGACGAAATCATGGTCACGGTGCCGGTGTTCGACGCGAAGGCGCGCATCCGCTGTTACGAACTGGTGGCTGGGGAGAACTAGGGGTGACCGGCTGCTATGGAATGGCTCGAAACGCCATGGCAGTCAACGGGAAGCGGCTGGATGCTGAGCTGGTCGCCGGTGACCGCGCCCGAGAGCCTCAGCCGGACAGACCGAGCGCTTCGTCGGCCAGCCGACAAGGCGCTCGTGCCCCTGAAAGAATTAGGTGCGGCAGGGTGACCGGCGCCGCTCCGGTCACCCTGCCGCGGCTTATCCGGCGAGACCCGCGCCGGGGAACTTCAGTTGCACCACCACGTTGTCGATGGTGTCCGGCGTGCCGCCGAGCTTGTCGTTGTTCGTCGAGGTCACCCACAGGTGCCCGTCGGGGGTCTTGGTCACCGAGCGCAGCCGGCCCCAGCGGCCGGAGAACACCGCGGACACGTTGCCGATCCCGTCGCCCTTGGCGTTGATCTGCGTGGCGAACAACTGCTTGCCGGTCACCGCCGCGATGTAGATCCAGTCGTTCACGATCTCGATGCCCGACGGTCCGGCCTGCGAGGTCGGCCAGGTCTTCTTCGGCGCGATGGTCCCGTTGCAGTCGCCGATCGTGCCCTCGCACGCCGACCAGCCGTAGTTGCCGCCCTTCTGGATCAGGTTCAGCTCGTCCTGGCTGCTCTCGCCGAACTCCGACGACCACAGCTGCCCGCGCGAATCCCAGGCGAGGCCCTGCGGGTTGCGGTGCCCGTAGCTCCAGACGTACCGCGCGTTGCCGCCGGTGGCGTAGAACGGGTTGTCGCTCGGCGCGGAACCGTCGGGGTTGAGCCGCAGGATCTTGCCGTTGAGCGAGCTCTTGTTCTGCGCGTTGGCCTTGACCTTCGCGTCGCCGACGGTGGCGTACAGCTTGCCGTCCGGGCCGAACGCGATCCGCCCGCCGTTGTGGTACTGGTTCTTCGCCATGCCGGTCAGCACCGGGGTGGTGGTCTTGGACAGCGTGGTGCCGTCGTAGGTGACCTTCACGATCCGGTTGTCGCTGGACGAGGTGTGGTAGAGGTACACCGCGTGGTCGGTGTTCCACTGCGGCGAAATCGCCAGCCCGAGCAGGCCGCCCTCGCCGTTCGTGGTGACTACGCCGGGGATCTTGCCGAGCGTCGTCTTCTTGCCGTCCGGGGTGATCTGCAGCAGTTCGAACCGGTCCCGCTCGGTCACGAGCGCGTTGCCGTTCGGCAGGAAACCGACCGCCCAGCCGAGGTCGACCTTCGCGATGTCCTTGTCGTACGAAGGGATTCCGCCGCCGGCACCGCTGCTGCTGGTGGTCTTCGCGGTGACCGCGTTGCTCGCCGCTGAGGCGTTTCCGTTGGGGTCACGCGCCTTCACGGTGAACGTGTAGGACGTGTTCGGCTTGAGGTCGGTGACCGTCGCCGAGGTCTGCGTCGTGGTCGAGACGACGTCGTTGCCCTGGTACACGTCGTAGCCCGCGATCGAGCCGCTGTCGTCGGTGGAAGCCTTCCAGGACAACGAAATGCTGTCCGACGTGCTGCCGGTGGACTTGAGCGAACCGGGCACGCTCGGCGGGGTCTTGTCGTCGCTGGGCGGCGTTTTCACGCCGACGACGTTGCTCGGCTGCGACGGGTTGCCCGCCGCGTCGTAGGCGATCACCGAGATGTCGTACGACGTGTTCGGCGTCAGCTGGTCGACGGTCGCTGAGGTGGTCTTGCCGTCCACGACCTTCAGCGTGTTGCCGCCGCGGTTGATCTCGTACCGCGTGACGCCGACGTTGTCCGTCGCCGGGTCCCAGCGGAAATCGGCCGCGGTGGGCCGGATGTTCGACACCTGGAAGTTCTTCGGCGGCGTCGGCGGCTCGTTGTCGGCCGGCGCGCTGAAGCTGTCGGTGATCTTGTCGGTGTTAGGCCCGCCGTTCGCGGACGCCGAAACGGTGCGGACGTGGTTGACGCCCGCGGTGAGCTGCACGGTCGCGGTGACGGTCTTCCACGTCGTCCAGGAACCCGTGCCAGGGAAGGAAACCGTGCCCTTGTCGCCGCCGTCGACCACGAGCTTCATCGGCCGGTCGTCGGCGGTTCCGTTGGCGTAGCGGAAAGTCAGCGTGTGCGTGCCGGCCTGTGCCGCGTTGACCGAGTAGTCGGCGTAGCTGCCGACGAGATTGTCGAAGTCCACGAAACCCTTGCCGGAGTACCCGGAGTGGTTCGTGGCGATCTTGGCCTGGGAGAGCGTCGCGTCCTCGGACTCGTAATCCCCGGTCGCCGCGGTCGCGGTCACGGGGGTCAGCAGTGCGCAGCCGAGTGCGGTCGCCGCGGTACCGGCGAACAGCGCGCTCAACGTCGAGCGTCGTGCCACGGGGGCCTCCTGCTTGAGGGGGATCGGGGCGGCGGCGGGATTGCTCAAGAGTCTTCGTTAGGAAAGTTTCCTATTTATCGGGACAGATCACACACCCTCGGCAGGTGCGGTGTCAATAGTGCGATCACGGCATTACGCTCCGCAGCCGTAGCCGCGGAGCGCAAGCCGAAAGAAAAGGCGGGTCAGAAGCCGGCGATGTCCGCCCGCGCGATCACCTTCGTGATCCTCGCCCGGACGAGGGATTCTTCGGGGACGGCGTTGCGCTCGCCGTAGGCCGGGCCGTTCTCCTCGCCCATGTACCGCGCGCCGAGCCGCGTCGCCCACTCCCGCATTTCGTCGAGATCGTGGTGCAGTTCCGCCTCGGCGGTGAACTGCACGTACGAGAACGGCGGCCGCTGGTCGTCGACGGCGAGCGAGATCCGCGCGTCGCGGCGCAGGGCCTTGCCTTTCAGCGTGTCCGTGCCGGTGGTGAAGATCAATTCGTCACCACCAGGCCCCTCGTTCAGCAGAAACCACACCGGCGTGACGACCGGTGCCCCATTGGCCCGCACGATCCCCAGCATCCCGGTCCGCGTGCCCTCGCTCGCGAACTTCCACCACTCCGCCCTGGTCATCTCCCGCATGCCCGCCACGCTAGCCGTCCGCGTGTGCGGGCGCCCGGGCAGGCCGACTAGCCTGACCTGCTGTGCGATACGACGAGATGGGCGCCGCTGGGCTCGCCGACGAGGGGCTGACCCGTCGGCTGAAGGCGCTCGCCTGCACCGCGCCGTTGCACGACCTCGACGCGCGCAAGGCGAAGCTCGACTGGGCCGACGCCACCGTCTACCAGATGGCCGAGATCGCGCTGCACACGATCGACCAGGTCACCATCGCGATGGACTTCGACACCGGCGCGGGCCACGACCAGGTCATCGACCGGCTGCTGCCGTTCATCTCGCTGCAGGCGCCCTCGCGGATGCCGGACGAGCACGTGCGCGTCGCGAAGTGGGTGCTGGACAACCTGATCAACGTCGGCACCACCGACCGCGGCTTCCGGCGCGTGTACGGCTCGCTCGGCCCCGGCGGCTACCAGCGCCGTCAGTTCGACTTCAAGCTCCTGGTCGAGCTGGCCGCGCCGGACGGCGAGGTGTACCTGCGCGCCACCGACGAGGCGATCAACGTGCTGGTCGGCGCGTTGGACACGGACGTCGAGTCGGCGCAGATCGCGGCCGAGGTGAAGCTGGAGAACCTGATCAACCGCGGCCGCCTCGCCGACGCGAAGCTGGCCGCGGAGCAGGCGCGCTACCGCACCGTGCAGTACGGCGAGACGCTGCGCGCGAAGCTCGACGCCACCCGTCGTGACGTGCGCGCGGTCGACTGGGAGAGCGAGGTGCCGGAGCTGATCGAATCGGCGCTCGGGCACATCGAGTCCCGCTTCCGTGCGGAGAACGCGATCCTGAAGAACATCACCACCGCGCGCGACGAATCCGAGGACGCCGACCACAAGCGCCGCGCGGCCGAGCTGGTCGACATCGTCGCCGACTGCATCCGGCGGCACACCCGGCTCCAGTCGCGGCTGGCCGACGCCGGTGCGGTCTTCCGCGCCGAACAGGACCGCCAGCAGTTCTCCGGACCGCCGCAGCGGGCCACGATCGACCTGTTCGGCCAGCTCCTGATGCCGACCCTCGGGTTGCCGCTCGCCGACGCCACCGCGCCCGCCGAGCACTTCTTCCACGCCGTCGCCGGCATCACGACGCCGGTCGTGCCGTCGCTGTCCTCGCTGGTGTCGCTGCTGCTGCGGCCCGCTCCGGAACGCGATCAGCTGGTCGGCGAGGTGCCGGAGCCGGAGCTGGTGCCCGCCGAGGTGACCGACCGCTTCGGCGACGACGTGTGGCGGCTCGCCGACGAACTGCTGGACCTGCCCGACGTGCCGCGCCGGCTGTCCGGGCTGCTGGAGGACGCGCGCCGCTCCGGGCAGCCGAACCTGGCGTCCCTGGTCGCGCTGCGTGCGGTGCACGCTTACAGTCCCGAGGTCGGCGCGGCGCGTCGGCAGGGGGAACGCCACGTGCTGCTCGCCGTCGACGACGGCACCCTGCTCGACGACCCGGACTTCGGCGGGGCCGATCTGCTGCTGTCCACGGCGGAGGTCGAACGAGCGGACGACGAGACCGAGGAGGTCGCCTGATGCCTGTGACGCACACGAGCGTCGACGCCGAGGCCGCCTCGCGCCTCGTCGCTTTCGGGATGCGCCCGAAGCAGCTGCCCGCCCGAGACGTCGTGTACGGCGAGCTGGTGCGCCGCTACGGCGAGGACAACGCGTTCAAGGCGCTCACCCACGCGGTCGCGTCCGGGCTCGGGCTGATGGTGCTGGAGGTGACGCAGCAGGCCGGATGCGTGCTCGCGGCCACCGACGAGTCCGTCTTCGAGATCAAGATGGACAGCTACGCGCGGCAAGCCAAGATCCGGGAGCGGCGCGAGACGGAAAAGGTGCTGCACGGCCTGATCCACCTCGCGACGGCCGCGCTCGGCTACCCGCGGCCGGACGACCTGGCCAACGACACGTACATCGGCCGGGTGAGTGTCGAGCAGGTCGACGCGATGGTCCGCGAAGCGGCGCGCGTGCTTGACGAGCGGGCGCAGCTGGCTGAGGCGAACAACGACCCGTTGGCGGACGCGCCGGAGCTGGAGCAGGCGTGGCGCGCGTACGCCCGCCGTCCGGCCGCCGCGGCGACGAAGGACGGCCGGATGGCGGCGGACACCACGCGCGGGATGGTGTCGCGGGCGCTGCGTTTCCTTGCCGACCAAGGCTTTTTGGTGCAGGTGAGCGACGAACAGGGCGGCACTTACCGCACGACGCCGCGGTATCAGATCCAGGTGCGCGAGCTGGCCGCGGACGCCGCGTTCGACGACTTGCTCGCGCTCGACGTCGTCGCGGTCGCCGGGGCCGGGGGAACGCTGCGCGCGACGGCCTCGGACACGCTGCAGTAAGAGGGGACGGGAATGTACGAGCTTTCGCGGGTCCGCCTGCATTCGGTGGGCCCGGCGGGCGCCCGGTACCAGGACGTGGTGCTGGACTTCAGCGGCGTCGGGGCCACGATCACCGCGCCGAAGCAGGACGCGCTGTTCTCCGCGGGCATCCACGCGGGCGGCCCGGTGCGCCGCCCGTCGCCGGCGAGCGTGCTGTTCCTGGAGAACGGCGGCGGCAAATCGGTGCTGATCAAGCTGATCTTCTCGGTGATGCTGCCCGGGCGGCGCCAGGTCGTCGGCACCACGAGCACGAAGGTGCTGGAGAAGTTCGTGACGGCCAAGGACGTCGCGCACGTGGTGCTGGAGTGGCTGCACGTCGAGACCGGGCAGCGGGTGATCACCGGCAAGGTGTCGGAGTGGCGCGGGCACGTGACGTCCGCGGACTCGGAGAACCTGGTCGACTCCTGGTACTGCTTCCGCCCGACCGCCGACGTCGCGCTCGATTCGCTGCCGCTGACCGAGGACGGCAGGCTGCTGACGATGTCCGGGTTCCACGACCGGATCGCGGGCGCGGCGATGGCCGAACCGGAGCTGGAGCTGTTCTGGACGCGCCGGCACCACGAGTGGACCGGGCGGCTTGACCAGCTCGGCCTCGACACCGAGCTGTTCCGCTACCAGCGCGCGATGAACGCGGGCGAGGGCGAGGCGGCCGACGCGTTCCAGTTCTCCACCGACGAGGCGTTCGTGGAGTTCCTGCTGCGCGCGGTGCTGTCGGAGGACGAGCCGAAAGACCTCGCCGAGGTCGTGTCGACGTACGCGAACAACCTCTCGCAGCGCGGCGATCTGATGGCGGAGAAGGACTTCGTCGAGGGTGCGCTGGAACTGCTCGGTCCGCTGGCCGAGGAGGAAGGCGTAGCCGCGGCGTCGCGCCGGATCGCCGAATCGGCGCGGGAGGACCTCGGCGAGCTGGCCGGGCGGATCCACGCGCGCAACGAGCTGGAGAACGCGCGGCTGTCCGGGCTTGAGGAGCACGTCGAGGAGGTGCGGTCCGCCGAAAAGCTCGCCGAGGGCGACCATCGGCGGCTGACCGCGGGCGTCACCGAGCTGCGCCGGCTGGTCGCGGTGCTGCGGCTGGAAGAAGCGCAGATCGAACGCGAGCGCGTCGACGGCGAGCTGGCCGAGGCGAAGACGCAAGCGGAGGCATGGCGCGAAACCGCGACTGTGCTGAACCGGTTGAACGCTGCGCGCAAGGCGAAAGACCTGCGTGAGCTAGTCGGAAACCGTGAGGAGAAGGCGAAACCGGCGCTGGCCGCACGGGACGCGGCAGCGGTCGCCTTGGGGCGTGGCTTGCTTTCGCTGGCGCGTGACGCGCAGCGGCAGGCGGACAAAGCCGAGGCGCACGCGGACGCGTTGCGGGCCGAAGCGGAGAAGGCGCAGACCGAACGGGACGAGGCGGCGAACCTGGCTGCTGGCCGTCGGGCTGAGGCGCGTGGGCTGTCGTCGCGGATCGCTGAGCTGCGCGAGGAGATCTCGGAGTCTGTCCGCAGTGGACTGTTGACGTCCGGTGCGGACGTCGCGGAGTCGGCCAGGGCGGCGCGAGCCGAAGCTGAGGCCACGACGGCGGAATCCGTTCGCCGGGAACAGGAACTCGACCGGGTCGGCGAGGATCTGCAAGCGGCGCAGCGTTCGGTCAACGAGGCGCACCAGCTCGCCGGGTCCACTCAGGACCGGCTCGTCCGGGCAGCCGAAGACCTTGAACGCGCGCATCGGCGCACCGACGCGCTGGCCGCGGAGCCGCGGTTGATGGAGCTGCTCGGCGCGGACGACGTCAAGCTGGAGAGCGATCTTCCGGTGCTGCTGCAGCGTTTGCGGGACGCGAGCGCGGCGGTGGAGAAGGAACAGACCGCGCTGCGGATGGAGGAGTCGGCCGACGAACGGGCGCTCGCCGCGCTCGGGTCGGGCGGTCTGCTGCCGCCGCCGGAGGACGTCCAGGCCGCGCTGGATGCGTTGGAGCAGGCCGGAATCACCGCGTGGTCGGGCTGGCGTTATCTGTCCAAACTGGACTCCGTGCGGCGCGACGAGGTGCTGGAGCGGATGCCGCAGCTCGTCGCCGGCGTGCTGCTGAACGACGCGGCGCAGGTCAAGCGGGCGCGTGAGGTGCTGTCCTCCGAGCGGTTGCTGCCGAGCGCGGTCGTCGCGGTCGGTACCACGGACGCGTTCCAGGCTGCCGATGTCCCGGCCGCGGCGGGCGTCGAGTTCCTCGTGCCGCCGAACCCGGCGATGTACGACGAGGAAGCCGCCGACACCGAGCGGGAAGCCGTGGCGCGGCGGCATGCGGAACGGCAGCGTCGGCTGGAGCAACTGTCGGAGTCGCTGGCCAACGACGGCGCGTTGACCTGGAAGCTCACCACCTGGCGCGAGGACTACCCGGCTGGTGCGATCGGGACGCTCGCTGAGCAGGCCGAGAACGCGCGCGTCGCACGGGAGACCGCGCAGACCGCGCTCGGGCAGGCGGAGGCGGAATTCGCCCGGTTGAGCGAAAAAGTCGCTTCGCTGCGGGAGCGGGTCCCGGCGTTGCGGACCGCTGCCGCGGAGGCCGAGGAGAAGGCGCGTCGGCTCGGCGAGCTGTCCACTCGGGCCGCGCGGGTCGCGGAATGGACCGAAGAAGTCGAGCGGGCAACGGAAATCGCGGAACGCGCGGAGAATTCGGCGGCCGAGGCTTCGGCGCGGGCGGCGCGGTTGCGCGAGCAGGCGGGGGAGGAGCAGCGGACCGCCGATGGCCACCGCCGCACCGTCACCACCGCGCGTTCCGAGTTGGCCGAGGTGCCCGGCGCGGCCGAGCTGCCGGAGGATGTCGAAGCGCCTTCGGAACCGGTGGATGCGTTGCGGCGCACGTTCGCGTCGGCTTCCGAGGCGTACGCGAAGGTCGAGGTCGGCAGCGATCTCCGGGCCGAGTTGGAGCAGGCTGAGTCTGCCGAAGCGGCGGCTTCTTCCGCGCTGGAAGCGCTGGACGAAGAAGTCCGGGCGCGCGCGGCGGCGTTGCTGGAGACGCCCGACGGTTCGGACGCTTCGACGCGGGCAGCGGCGTTGGCGCGGGCGCGGCGAGTCGTCGATGCAGTGGAAGAGGAACGCACCGAGGCGATCGGCCAGGTGTCGACGCGTCGGGCTGAGCTGGACGTCCTGCCGTTGCAGACCGGCGTCGCTTCTCCGGCCGAGCGTCCGCGCGACATCGAGCACGGCCTTGAGCTGATCGACGCGGCTTCGCTGGAAGTGTCCGCGGCGGCCCGGAAGTGGGAAGAACTGCAGGAACGCCGAGCGGCCGCGGACGCGACGCTGGACGCGGCCAAGGCTTCGGCGTCCGGCTTCGGGTTGCTGTCGGAATCGTTGGCGCACTTGCGTTCTGAAGATCCGGCGGACGCGTACGACGGCGATGTCGAGTCCGCGCGGACCCGGTACAACCAGCTCAACACCGTGCTGAACGACGCGCAGTCGGCCGCCGATTCCGGCGACCGGCGGGTGCGCGCGGCGGCGGACCAGCTGGCGCAGTACGCGACCGAGAAGCGGTTCGAGAAGCTCAGCACGCCGGTGCGGCAGCAGGTGATTTCCGTCAAGCGGGACCAGCTTCCCGCACACGCGGCGGAATGGGGCGAGGCGCTGCGGCCCCGGCTGCGGACGCTCACCGACGATCTCGCGCAGATCGACCGGCACCGCGGCGGCATCATCACGCGGTTGCAGGGGATGGTCGAAGGCGCGCTGCGCACCCTGCGCTCGGCGCAGCGGGTGTCGCGGCTGCCGGACGGGCTCGGCGACTGGTCTGGCCAGGAATTCCTGCGGATCCGGTTCACCGAGCTGGAAGACCATGTGCTGGCGGAAAAACTGGGCGAGGTCGTCGACGAGGCCGCCGCCGGCAAGACCGCCGACGGCCGCGACGTGAAGCGCGACGGGCTGTCGCTGGTGCTGCGCGGGGTGCACGTCGCCTCGCCCAAGGGGTACCGGGTCGACATGCTCAAGCCGGACTCCGTGCTGCGCACCGAACGCCAGCGGGTGTCCGAAATCCGCGACGTGTTCTCCGGCGGCCAGCAGCTGACCGCGGCGATCATCCTGTACTGCACGCTCGCGGCGTTGCGCGCCAACAACCGCGGCAAGGCGCGGAATCGGCATTCGGGCGTGCTGTTCCTGGACAACCCGATCGGCCGGGCATCGGCCGGGTACCTGCTGGAACTGCAGCGAGCCGTCGCGGAGGCGCTGGGCGTGCAGCTGATCTACACGACGGGCCTGTTCGACGCGGGCGCGCTGGCGGAATTCCCGCTGATCGTGCGGCTGCGCAACGACGCGGACCTGCGCGCCGGGCGGAAGTACCTGTCGGTGGACGCGACGATCCGGAATTCCCTCGACGACCTCGGGGATCCGGACGGGGTGGCCCGGCTTTCGGCGACGCGGATGTTCAGCCGGGTGTCTCCTGCGGCGGATTTGTCTGCTGACGAAGAACAACCGGCCTGACGGTCTGGCTGGCGCGCGGTCTGTCCGGGAGGACACACCGCGCGCCGAGACCCGTCAGCCGACGGGCACGTACGCCAGCCCGTGTCCGCCCGGCGCTCCCGCCGCCTCGGTGTCCAAAGTGGTCACCAGGGTGCGGGTCTCGAGATCGATGACCTCCACTGCGGTCGACGCCGCCCCGGACACGAACGCGATCCGACCGTCCGGATCGGACAGAATGGCCAGCGGAAACTCCGTCCGCAGCTCCATCGACCCGAGCACCTCGTTGCTGGTGGCCGAAAACGCCAGCAACCGCCCGCCCAACTCGGCGGCCAGCACCTCGCCTGCGTTCGTGCAATGGATCGGCAGCACTGGACGTTCTGTCTGAAGGATGGTTTCGAGCGACCCGGTCGTCGCGTCGAACACCCGGACTCCGGGCGTCGCGCGAAGCGGCTCGGTGCCGTTGTCCAGATACGGCGTCGCGACGTACAACCTCTTGCCGTCCCGGGAAACTTCCAGCCCCTCACTGCCCGGAACGGAGACGCGTTCGACCTCGCCGCTGTCGAGGTCTACAAAGGACACAAATGGCGCTTCCTTGTTGGTCACGAACCCGCGCCGCCCGTCCGGACTGATCGCGACCCAATGCGGTCCCGGCGCACCAGCCGCGAGATGCCGCACTGGCCGCCGCGTCGCAGTGTCGACCACGACGAGACCGCCTTCGCTGCCCGGACCGGCCTCGACCGTCGCGTACAGCAGCCCGCGCACCGGATCGATCGCCAGCCCGTGCGGCGCGTGGTCCGGCGAGAGGTCGACGACCTCCATGATCTCGCGCGAATCCGGATCGATCGCGGTCAGTTCGGTCGCCCGCTCGCCGTGGCTGTGATAGGCGCCGCGGCGGTACGCGCTCGCGCACCAGACGAGCCGGTGGACCGGGTCGAAGCAGAGGTCGTGCGGCTGGGCGGGCACTTCGACGGTGCCGAGATGCTTCCCGGACCCGACGTCGAAGAACGCGACCGCCGATCCCTTCGCTCCCGCGACCGCGAGTATCGCTTCTCGCATAGATTTTCTCCTCCTGTTGGCTTACGTGATCCACTCTGGGCTGTCGCGGATTGTGCGTCGATGCAAGAATCGGCACGGAATTCTTCCGCTTCACGCAAACCTTCCGGATGGTCATGGACCTCAACCTCTTGCGCGTATTGGACGTCCTGCTGCAGGAAGGCAGCGTCACGCGCGCCGCGGCCAGGCTGGGCAGCTCGCCCGCCGCGGTGAGCCGCACCCTCGCCAAGCTGCGCCGCGCCGCCGGTGACCCGCTTCTGGTGCGTGCGGGCCAAGGCCTGGTCCCGACCCCGCGTGCGCTGGAGTTGAAGGACGAAGTCGCCACCCTGGTGCACCGAGCCGACCGCATCCTGGGCCCCGGTCCCGGCTTCACCCCCGCGGACTTGCGCCGCACTTTCACGATCCAAGCCGCCGACCTGGTGGTAAGCGGCTTAGCCGGCCCGCTCGCCGCCCGCATCCGTGCTGAAGCCCCGCACGTCGAGGTCATTTTCCTGCCGGAGTCCACAGAGGACAGCGGGGCGCTGCGCGACGGCCGGGTAGACCTCGAGATCGGCGCCGCCGGTCATCACGACCCGGAAACCCGCACCGAGCCGTTGGTGCGATCGACCGTCCTAGGCATTGCGCGGCAAGGAAATCCGCTCTTCGACGCGCGGGTGGATCCAGCGCGCTTCGCCGCCGCCGAGCACATCGGCATCTCCCGCCGAGGCAAGCAAGATGGCCCGATCGACACCGCGTTGGCCCAGCTGGGCCTGCACCGCCGGGTCGCCGTCGTCGTCCCCGGCCACCCGAGCGCCCTGGCCCTGGCGAGCAGCAGCGATTTGGTGACCATCGGCGTCGCAGGCTGGCTGGACCCGTTCCTGGCCGCGCTGGGCTTGCGAACCTTCGACATCCCGCTGGACCTGCCGCCGATCGAACTGGGCCTGGCCTGGCATCCGCGCACCGCCACCGACCCCGCCCAGCTCTGGTTCCGGGCCCGGGTGCGCACCGCCATGCTCGCCGGTTTGCCCTCTTGACCAGCGGGGACGCGTTTTCTGTCGGTCCCTCCTGGTAGGAATCGAATCGTGAAGATGACCCTCGCCCAGCGCCGAGCCCGCCTCGGCGTACGCCACCACCTGGCGGCCCGGACGACGACCGTCGAGGAAGCAGTCGACGGCGTCGTTGCGCTGCACGCCACCGATCCCGCTTCGGTGTACCTGTCCGCCTGGTCGCGCGTGCGTGAGGTCTCGGTCGCCGATGTCGAGGAGGCCCTGTACTCCCGGCGCACCCTCCTGCGGTTGCTGGGCATGCGGCGCACCATGTTCGTCACCGATGTCGCCACCGCCGCGCAGGTACAGGCGGCGTGCTCGTACGACATCGCGGCTCGGCAACGCCGTCTGCTGGAGAAGCAGCTGGGCACCCTGGGGCATCCGGAGAATGTCCCGCGTCCGGGCGAATGGCTGGACGAGGTGATGGCGAGCGTCGAGAAAGCCTTGCGAGCCAGGGAATCGGCGACCGCCCAGCAACTCGCGGACGACGAACCGCGCCTGCGCCAGCAACTGCTGATGGCGAAGGGAAAGCCGTACGAGTCGATCGGCAACGTCACCAGCCGGGTGCTGTTCCAGCTGGCCGCCGAGGGCCACATCGTGCGCGGCCGGCCGCGGGGGAGTTGGCAGAGCACGCAGTACTGCTGGTCCCCGCTGACCGATTGGCTGGCGGAAGGCGCCACGGGGGTTGCCAGCAGTGCCGACTGGCCAGCCCTCTCCGAAGACGAAGCCCGAACCGCCCTGGCCCGGCGATGGCTGCACGCCTTCGGTCCCGCTCCGATCGCCGACCTCCGCTGGTGGACCGGCTGGAATGCGGGCCAAACGAAAAAGGCGCTCGCCGCCCTCGCCCCCGCCGAAGTGGACCTGGACGGCGAACCCGCAATCGCCCTCCCCGACGACCTCGCCCCGGTCCCCGCTCCCGACCCGTGGATCGCCCTGCTCCCCGCCCTGGATCCGACCGCGATGGGCTGGCAGTCGCGAGACTGGTACGTCGGCCCGCACCGCTCCGCCTTGTTCGACCGCAGCGGCAACATCGGCCCGACAGTCTGGAGCGACGGCCGGATCGTCGGAGCCTGGGCTCAACGCGCGTCCGGCGAAGTCGCGGTCCGCCTGCTGGAGGACGTGGGAGCCGAGAAGACCGCCGCGGTGGAGGCCGAGGCAGCCCGGCTGAGCGAGTGGCTGGGGGAGGCGCGTGTGGTGCCGAAGTTCCGCACCCCGGCGGAGAAGGAGGTGTCCGGATAGCGGTTCGCGCTGTGCCGAAATGACCAGTTGCCGCGCGAGCATCGTGCTGGGCCGGACGACTCGGCGGGCAGGGCGACGGGACGGCTCAGCGGGTGGGCTGCCTGGTGATCGGATTGCCTCGGCGGTGCAGCCACGGCTCGCCGGACTGCCGCCCGGCAGTTCGTCGGCCGCCGCCCGAGCCAGCCTCGTGGGCTTCGGCCCGCTCGCGAAGGCTCGTCTCCGGCCCGCTCGGTGGTTAGTTTGGCCGCTGCCTGTGTCGGTCCCGGTGGGCTTCGGGTCCGGGCTGTTCCCGAGGGCTTGTCACCGGTTCCGCCTGCCAGTTCGTCAGCCGCGCTCGCCGGCCCCGGTGGGCTTCGGCCCGTTCGCGAAGGCTCGTTTCCGGCCCCGCTCGGTGGTTAGTTTGGCCGCTGCCTGCGCCGGTCCCTGTGGCTTCGGTTCGTTCCCGAGGGCTCCGGCCCCGCCTGGCAGTTCGTTCCGCCGCACGCCAGCCGCGGCGAGCTTCGGCTCCAGGTCGTCCCCAAGCCCCGGACCCCGCAGCCTCCTGATCCCAGCCGCCCACGCTGTCCCGCGCGGCTGGTGTCACGCGCCGCCGAGCCCGATCGGGCCTCCCGAGCCCGCCCCGTCGGACGGGCCTTCCCCGGCGGTGCCGCCCGACAGCGTGAACCGGGGCACCAAGACCGATCAAGCCACTGGTCCGCCCCGGCCCCGGAGCCCGGCGGGAGCGCTCGCCCCGTTTCGTGCCCTCACCCGGCTGAGCTGGGTTCTTAATCGATTCTTGACGTCTCCCGGCAGTGGTGGAAGTCTCGTCAGGGCAGTCCGGGGCAACGGCGCCCGCACGCTAGGGTTGCGCCGAAACCCGGAAGTCGCGGAGGCTTCTCCGGGGCGGGCGCCCCGGGAGAACTTCCGCAGTGTCCAACCCCACGGCCGGCGGCCGGTGCGCCGCCGCCGTGATCAACACCAGAGGAGTGGCAGCAGTGACCGTTCGCGTAGGTGTCAACGGCTTCGGCCGGATCGGCCGCAACTTCTTCCGCGCCGTGAAGGCGAGCGGTCACGACATCGAGGTCGTCGCGTTCAACGACCTCGGCGACGTCGCCACCATGGCCCACCTGCTCAAGTACGACTCGATCCTCGGCCGCTTCCCGGGCGAGGTCAGCGTCTCCGACGAGGGCATCGTCGTCGACGGCAAGACCATCAAGGCCCTCGCCGAGCGCGACCCGGCCAACCTGCCCTGGGGCGACCTGGGCGTGGACGTCGTCGTCGAGTCGACCGGTTTCTTCACCAACGCCGACGCCGCCAAGGCGCACATCGCCGGCGGCGCGAAGAAGGTCATCATCTCCGCGCCCGCCAAGGGCGAGGACCTGACCGTCGTCCTCGGCGTCAACGACGACAAGTACGACGGCTCGCAGACGATCATCTCCAACGCGTCCTGCACCACCAACTGCCTCGGCCCGCTGGCCAAGGTCCTCAACGACGCCTTCGGCATCGAGCAGGGCCTGATGACCACGATCCACGCCTACACGCAGGACCAGAACCTGCAGGACGGCCCGCACAAGGACCTGCGCCGCGCCCGCGCCGCCGCCCTCAACGTCGTCCCGGCCTCCACCGGCGCGGCCAAGGCGATCGGCCTCGTGCTGCCGGAGCTGCTCGGCAAGCTGGACGGCTACGCGCTGCGCGTCCCGGTCCCGACCGGCTCGGCCACCGACCTCACCGTCACCCTCAAGAAGTCCGCCACGGTCGAGGAGATCAACGCCGCCTACAAGGCCGCCGCCGAGGGCCCGCTGGCCGGCATCCTGAAGTACTCGGTCGACCCGATCGTGTCCTCGGACATCGTCACCGACCCGGCCTCCTGCATCTACGACTCGCCGCTCACCAAGGTGATCGGGAACCAGGTCAAGGTCGTCGGCTGGTACGACAACGAGTGGGGCTACTCCAACCGCCTCGCCGACCTGATCAAGCTCGTCGGCTCCAAGCTCTGAGCCCGATGAGCGTCAAGAACCTCGACGACCTGCTGAGCGAGGGTGTTCAGGGCCGCTACGTGCTGGTGCGCAGCGACCTGAACGTCCCGCTCGACGGGTCGGCCATCACCGACGACGGCCGGGTCCGCGCCGCGCTGCCGACGATCAAGAAGCTCGCCGGCGCGGGCGCGAAGGTCGTCGTCACCGCGCACCTCGGCCGCCCCAAGGGCGAGCCGGACCCGAAGTTCACGCTCGCGCCGGTCGCGAAGCGGCTGGGCGAACTGCTCGGCTCCGAGGTCCCGCTGGCCGGCGACCTCGTCGGCGAGTCGGCGAAGGCGCTCGTGGCGGGGCTGAACGACGGCGGTGTAGTGCTGCTGGAGAACGTGCGTTTCGACGCGCGCGAGACCAGCAAGGACGCCGTCGACCGTTCCGAGCTCGCGGCCGAGCTGGCCGCGTTGACGCCGGGCGGGGCGTTCGTCTCCGACGGCTTCGGCGTCGTGCACCGCAAGCAGGCCTCGGTCTACGAGATCGCCGCGGTGCTCCCGGCGTACGCGGGCGGCCTCGTGCTGGCCGAGCTGGACGTGCTGAAGAAGCTCACCGACGACGTCAAGCGGCCGTACGTGGTCGCGCTCGGCGGCTCGAAGGTGTCCGACAAGCTCGGCGTCATCGCGAACCTGCTCACCAAGGTCGACCGGCTGCTCATCGGCGGCGGCATGGCGTACACGTTCCTCAAGGCCAAGGGCTACGAGGTCGGCACGTCGCTGCTGCAGGAAGACCAGCTCGACCAGGTCAAGGGCTTCCTCGCCGAGGCCGAGAAGCGCGGCGTCGAACTGGTGCTGCCGGTCGACGTGCTCGCGGCCGAAGGCTTCGCCGCCGACGCGGCGTACGAGGCCGTCGACGTCACCGCCATCCCGGCCGACCGCATGGGCCTCGACATCGGCCCGCGCAGCGCCGAGCTGTTCGCGCAGAAGCTCGCCGACGCGGCGACTGTCTTCTGGAACGGCCCGATGGGCGTCTTCGAATTCGAAGCGTTCGCCGGCGGCACCCGCGCGGTGGCCGAGGCGCTCGTCAAGAGCGACGCGTTCACCGTGGTCGGCGGCGGCGATTCGGCGGCCGCGGTGCGGCAGCTGGGCCTGCCCGAGGACGGCTTCTCGCACATCTCCACCGGCGGCGGCGCCTCGCTGGAGTACCTGGAAGGCAAGGAGCTGCCCGGCGTGGCGGCGCTGGAGGGGAAGAACTAAGTGGCACGCAAGCCCCTGGTGGCAGGCAACTGGAAGATGAACCTCAACCACCTCGAGGCCATCGCCCTGGTGCAGAAGATCGCCTTCGCGCTGCCGGAGAAGTACTACGCGAAGGTGGACGTGGCCGTGCTGCCGCCGTTCACCGACATCCGCAGCGTGCAGACCCTGATCGACGCCGACAAGCTGTCGCTCACCTACGGCGCGCAGGACCTGTCGCCGCAGGATTCGGGCGCGTTCACCGGCGACATCTCCGGCCCGATGCTGGCGAAGCTGGGCTGCAGCTTCGTCACCGTCGGCCACTCGGAGCGGCGCGCGATCCACGGCGAGACCGACGAGCTGGTCAACAAGAAGGTCAAGGCCGCGCTCAAGCACGGCATCACGCCGATCCTGTGCGTGGGCGAGGAGCTCGAGATCCGCGAGGCGGGCGAGCACCTCGAGCACACCCGCAACCAGCTCGTCGAGGGTCTGAAGGGACTCAAGGCCGAGCAGGTGCAGGCCGTCGTGATCGCGTACGAGCCGGTGTGGGCCATCGGCACCGGCAAGGTCGCGACCGCCGCCGACGCCGAAGAGGTCTGCAAATCCCTGCGCGGGACCCTGTCGGAGAAGTACGGCGACGAGGTCGCCACGGCGGTCCGCGTGCTCTACGGCGGCTCGGTGAAGGCCGGGAACGTCTCCGAGCTGGTGGGCGCGGACAACATCGACGGCGCGCTGGTCGGCGGCGCGAGCCTCGACGGCGAGGAGTTCACCAAACTCTGCGCGCTCGCCGCCGGTGGCCCGCTGCCCTGATCGTGGGCACTAGCGGGTAGCCTGTGTGTTCGGTCCGTCACTAGAGCAGTGGACGAGTCCAGGGGTACGGTGAAGATCCGCACGCTGTGCGGGTCCGGCCGTACCCCTGCATGCTCCGACAAGCACAGAGGATGACATGAAGCTGTTCCTGCAAATCCTGTTGATCGCCTCCAGCGTCCTGCTGGTGGTGGCCGTGCTGCTGCACCGCGGCCGGGGCGGCGGCCTGTCGTCCCTGTTCGGCGGCGGGATGCAGTCGAGCCTGGCGGGGTCCAGCGTCGCCGAGAAGAACCTCGACCGGATCACGCTGCTGCTCGGAGCCATCTGGCTGATCAGCATCGTGGGTCTCGGCCTCCTGCTCAAGGTCTGACCGGGTCCCCGGAAGGGGACTTGCGATCGGCGTGCCTATTGGGGGGCGCGCCGCCGATTCCAACGGGTGAGGATTCATGGTTGGCGGTAACGCGATTCGCGGCACCCGCGTGGGTGCCGGTCCTTCGGGCGAATCGGAGCGGGGTGAATCGGCGCCGCGGCGCCGGGTGTCCTATTGGTGTGCGAACGGGCACGAAGCCCGCCCGTCGTTCGCGATGGACGCGGAGGTCCCCGAAGAATGGGATTGCCCGCGCTGCGGGCTTCCCGGCGGGCAAAACGAGCAGAATCCGCCCGCCGCGCCTCGGACCGAGCCGTACAAGACGCATCTGGCTTACGTGAAGGAACGCCGCAGCGACGCCGACGGAGAGGCCATCCTCGCCGAAGCGCTCGAGCGCCTCCGCCAACGCCGAGAACTGATCTGAGGCACGGTTTTTCTCCGGGACCACCGGCTTCCCGTCCGCGAGGGCGAGGGCCGGTGGTTTTTTAGTTCCCGGGGATGGTCTGGACCTCGGTGAGGAATGGTTCAGACCGCTGCGGCCGGTGGCTTGAGTTCGGCGGGGATGCTCCTGTCCGGACGGCGGGCCAGTCGGCGTCGTCCGGGTGGTCTGGACCTGGTTGGGGGAGGCTCGGGCCCCCGCGGACCGGGTGTTCGCCGGGCCTTCTGTTCAGGCGCCGGGGCCGCCGGGCGTCGTCCGGGTGGTCTGGACCTGACTGAGGGTGGTTCAGACCTCTGGGGCCGGGTGGCGCAGTCTGGTAGTCACGGCTCCTGTTCGGGCTGCGGTGCCAGGCACCGCCCGGGCGGTCTCGATCTGTCGGGAGAGAGGTCTGAACCCCGCTGGCGTTCGCATCCTGACCGGGGGCGATTCCTTGGCGCCGAGCAGTTCTTGACCGGTCCAGACCAATTCCAGGCAAGTCCGAGCAAGGGCTCAGCGGTCCAGCGGATACCGCGCCCGCACCCGGAATCCGCCGTCCTCCGTTCCGGACGTTTCGAAGCTTCCGCCCAGCAGCCGGGCTCGTTCGGCGAGTCCGGTGAGACCATGGCCGCCCGACGGGAAGGCTTCTCCGGCGCGACAAGCGCGGGCGTTCTCCACCTCGATGTCCAGCGCGCCGCTCGCCGCGTGGATGCGGATTGTCGCCGTCGCGCCGGGGGCGTGTTTGTGGACGTTCGTCAGGCATTCCTGCACCGTCCGGTACGCCGCCGCCGAGACCTGGCTCGGCAGGGTGTCCGGCAGCTGCTCCACGGTCAGCTGCACCGGCACGTCGCACTCGCGGATCAGGTGGTCCAGTTCCCCGATCCCGGGGCGCGGGCCGTCGTCTCCGGAGCCGGAGCGCAGCACGCTCACCAGCGAGCGCAGTTCCTCCAGTGTCCGCGTCGAGAGCTGGCGGATGACCTGCGCCGTTTCCAGCGCCGGGCCGTCCTTCGCCTGTGCCTGCAGCGCGCCGGCCTGCATGGCGATCAGCGTGATCTGGTGCGACACCACGTCGTGCATCTCGCGGGCCAGCCGCGCGCGTTCCTCGGCTCGCACCGCGTCGGCGTGGAAGCGGCGTTCGCGGTCGCGGCTCTTCGCCAGCTCGCGCAGCTTCGCCGAGATCTCCGCGCGCGCCCCGATCAGCAGGCCGATCGCGATCGGCATTCCGGCGACCAGTACGCCGTAGATCCCGTCGAGGACGTGTTCGCGCCAGCTCAGTTCCGCGAACTCCGACAGCGGCCACCGCACGAACCGGCAGGTGAACACGAGTCCCGCGCCGACCCAGGTCTGCCAGTGCAGTTGCCGCCGCGTCGCGAGCATGCCCAGGTTGAGCATCGACGCCAGCTGCGCCCATCCGGCGAAGAATCCCGGCACCGCGGCGAGCACCGCGAGGAACGGGAAGCGCCGCCGCACCACGACCGCGAGGCACGCGGCGGCGGACAGGTACAGCGAATAGGGCTGTGCCTTCGGCGGCACGACCAGCCAGACGTCGAGCACCGCCAGCAGCACCACCACCGCTTCGACCGCGATCGTCGCGACGAGGGGTTTCCGGAACACGGCGAACACGCCGGTCAGACTGGCGCGCCTGGCCCGTCGAGCGGCTCCCGCTGCGGAGCTGCTCATCGAGATGCCAGGAATCGAGAGTCCCTCAGTGCTCATCGCGGCGACCCCATTCGTCTTGTGGACTTAGTGATGAGATGCTCCGGCCACCCGATCGGGACGCGCGGCGGTGAACAAATGTGCGGATGCTAACGGGAACGTGTGTGTTGCCAGTAAGTTTCACCCAGAGTGGTTCTAGTGGTGTTGTAATCTCCACGACTGCTCCAACAGGATGAACAAAGCGCGGTCGACATCACCATGTGTCGATCACATCACCTTATGTTCACCATACGGCGGTTCCCACATACTGGTGAGCCGCTTTTTGGCGGAGTGTCAGTTACTCCGTTTGCCGCCCAGGTCGGGACCAGGTCTTAGCCACGCGAACAGGCGACAGATCACCCGTGCGGGTGGGTGGGAAGTGTCGGAGCGCAGTCGAAGGCCGCCGCGGCGTGGCGAGCACGAAGCGGCGGCCTCCGAGTGAGCAGTCGGCCGAGGCTTACGCGGGGGTCTCCGCGGTCGCGACGAGCACCGCGCGGCCGAGCACGTGGCCGAACATGGTGAATCCGAGGACGGCGGGCGTCGCGTCGGCCGGGACGCCGATCGACGCGACATCCAGGGCGTGCACGACGACGAAGTAGAGGTGTTCGCCGTGGCCGGCGGGCGGGGCCGCGCCGATGAAGCGCGCGGCTCCGGCGTCGTTGCGCAGCTGGAACGCACCGTCGGGCAGTCCCGAGCCGGTGTCGTCGCCCGCGCCTTCCGGCAGGTCGGTGACGGTGGCCGGGATATCGGCGACGACCCAGTGCCAGAAGCCAGAGCCGGTCGGCGCGTCGGCGTCGTAGACCGTGACGGCGTAGCTCTTCGTGCCTTCCGGCGCTCCGGTCCAGGACAGCTGCGGTGACGTGTCTTTGCCGCCGGGCACGCCGAAAATCCCGGAGAACTGCTCGGCGGACCAGGCCGCGCCGTCGGCGACGGTCGTGCTCGTGACGGTGAAGCTCGGCACCTCGGGAAGGCGTGCGAACGGGGAGTTGGCGGACATGAGTTCCTCTCACGGGAAGCGGTACCTGATCGACGATAGCAATAATAATCGATGATTTGTCAGATCGTCTATCCTGAGGGCATGAAGCAGATGCTGTCCGAGCAGATCTACGACCAGGTCCGCGCGGCGATCATGCGCGGCGAGGTCGAGCCGGGGCAGGCGCTGAAACCGCAGGAGCTGGCGGCGCGGTACGAGGTCAGCCTCGCCGTGGTGCGCGAGGCGCTGGTCCGGTTGGCCGGAGAGGGATTGGCGGAACGGCTGACCAACCGCGGGTTCGCGGTGCCGGCGCTCGCCGACCGGCGGTGGCAGGAGATCGTCGAGGCGCGCCAGACGGTCGAGCCCGCGATGCTGCGGTTGTCGGTCGTGCGCGGAGACTTGGAGTGGGAGACGCGGGTGCGCGCGGCGGGACACCGGCTCGCCCGGACGCCGATGTATGTGCCGGACGAAGGCAGCTACTACTCCGCTGCTTGGGCGGAAGCGCACCGCTTGTTCCACCGCACGCTGCTCGACGGCTGCGGGAACGCGGTGCTGTTGGAGAATTTCGACCGGATGTGGGCGGCGAGCGAACTGGCCCGGCGGTGGACGGTGCACCCGGCGTACCGGCTCCCGGTGGAGGACGTGCTCGCCCAGCACGAGGAATTGGAGCGGGCGGCGCTGGGCCGGGATCCGGAGGTCGCGGCGGGGTTGCTGACGGACCATTTGGGGGCGACGGCGGCGCTGCTGGCGGGTGCGGAGTCGGCGGGGGAGTAGCGGCGAGAATTCCTTGCCGCGCGACGGAGACGGGCCCGGTCGCGATGCGCGGGGAATTGGCGGCGAACCACCTGGCGGGGGAACAATGCGCGTGAGCGCAGCGCCGGGATAAGCCCGCTTCCCTTGCTCCACAACGAAAAAAGCTCCCCGCGCCAACGCGCGAGGAGCCCTTTCCGGCAAACCGTCTTACTCGGCTGGCGGCTCGTACACCTTCGTCAGCTTCCCTGCCGCCTCGCGGTCCAGGAGCCACAGCGTCCGCCGGTACCCGCGGGCACCCGACACGGGGATCTGCGTTTCCGGCGCACCGGCCAGTGCCTGCGCGACCGCGTCCGCCTTGGCGGTGCCCGCCGTCATCAGCCACACCTCGCGGGCGCGGCGGATGGCCGGCAGCGTGAGCGACACGCGCGTCGGCGGGGGCTTCGGGCAATCGCGGACCGGCACCACCGAGCGCTGGGTTTCGCGCACCTCGGCGGTTTCCGGGAACAGCGACGCCGTGTGGCCCTCGCCGCCGAGGCCCAGCAGCATGATGTCGAACTCCGGCACGTCGGCATCGGGACCGGCCGCGTCGGACAGGACCTTCGCGTAGGCCTCGGCGGCCGCGTCGACGTCGTCGCCGAATTCGCCGTCCGACGGGGCCATCGCGTGCACCCGCTCCGGAGCCAGCGGCACGTGGTCGAGCAGGGCTTCGCGCGCGCCCTTCTCGTTGCGCTCGTCCGAATCCGCCGGGACGAACCGTTCGTCGCCCCAGTAGATGTCCAGCCGCGACCAGTCGATCGCGTCCCGCGCGCTCGACTCCCGCAGTTCCCGCAGCACGGCGATGCCGGTGCCGCCGCCGGTGAGCACCACCGACGCCGCGCCCCGGGCCGCCTGCACGTCGACGATCCGGGTCACCAGGCGGGCCGCGGCGGCCGCGGCGAGCAGGTCCGGGTTTTCGTAGACGACGACCTCGGTCCGGCTCATGAGGTGCTCTTTTCCGCCGTCTTGCGGGCCGTCTTCGGCTTCGCGGCGGCAGCGGGCTTGGCGGCGGGAGCCTTGGCGGCAGCGGGTTTCGACCCGTTGGACGCGGCGATCTTGTGCAGCCCGTGCAGCGCCGCCTCGTAGATCTCGTCCGGGTCGAGCCGCCGCAGTTCCTCCACGAGGCACTCCGGATTGCTGCGCCGCTGCAACGCGATCCGCCGCGTCGGCTGGCCCGGCTGGGTCAGCGTGCCGACCCGCCCGTCCGGCCGCGTCAGCTCCACCGCGCCCGACTTCCGCTCCAGCTTCACCGAGATGATGCCCTGCGCGCTCGAGCTCTTGACCCGGTGCACCGGAGCCTTGAGGTACTCGGCGAGCCAGCCCGCGAGCAGTTCGGTGGACGGCGAATCCGCCTCGCCGGTCACCGTCGCGCTCGTGATCTTCTCGTACGGCGGGAGGTCCAGCGCCGACACCAGCTGCGCCCGCCAGCGGGTCAGCCGGGTCCACGCCAGGTCGGTGTCACCCTCCACATAGGACTTCGCGCGCGTGGTGAGAGACCTTATGGGGCTCTTTTCCGCGGCCGAGTCGGTGATCCGCCGCTGCGCCAGCTGGCCGAGCGGGTCCTCCGCGGGAGCCTTCGGACCGGCACCCGGCCACCAGGTGACGATCGGCGCGTCCGGCAGCAGCAGCGGCACCACGGCGCTCTGCCCCTGCGCGGCCAGCGGACCGTACAGCCGCAGCACGATGACCTCGCTCGCGCCGGCGTCGCCGCCGACGCGGATCTGGCCGTCTATGCGCGGCGCGGCCGTGCGCGCGCCCTTCGCCACGACGATCACCCGCGACGGGTGCTCGCGGCTGGCGTCGTTCGCGGCCTCGATGGCGTCCTCGAGCTTGGCGTCGTCGTCCGCGACGATCACCAGCGTCAGCACCCGGCCGAGCGCGACCTGGCCGCCCTGCTCGCGGATTTCCACCAGTTTCTTGTTCAGCGCCGACGTCGTGGTCGACGGCAGGTCGATGATCACGGACGCCTCCAGTGCCTGCCGGTACGTTCGAGCATTTCGTCAGCCGATTTCGGTCCCCAGCTGCCCGGCGGGTACTGCTCCGGCGCGGTGCCGAGCTTCGCCCAGTGCGAGAGCACCGGGTCGAGGATTTCCCACGACAGCTCGACTTCCTCGTTCACCGGGAACAGCGACGGCTCGCCCAGCAGCACGTCCAGGATCAGCCGCTCGTAGGCCTCCGGCGACGATTCGGTGAACGCGTGGCCGTAGCCGAAGTCCATCGTGACGTCGCGGACCTCCATCGTGGTCCCCGGCACCTTCGAGCCGAACCGCAGCGTGATGCCCTCGTCCGGCTGCACGCGGATGACCAGCGCGTTCTGCCCCAGCTCCTCGGTGGAGGTGGAGTCGAACGGCAGGTGCGGCGCGCGCTTGAACACGACCGCGATCTCGGTGACGCGACGGCCGAGCCGCTTGCCGGTGCGCAGGTAGAACGGCACGCCCGCCCAGCGGCGGTTCTGCACCTCCAGCGTCACCGCGGCGTAGGTCTCGGTCTTCGAATCCTTCGCGAATCCGGCTTCCTGCAACAGCCCCGGCACCTTGGTGCCGCCCTGCCAGCCGCCCGCGTACTGCCCGCGCGCGGTGGTCTGGTCCAGCGGCAGCATCGGCTTGGTCGCCGCCAGCACCTTGGCCTTCTCCGAGCGCAGCGCCTTCGGCTCGAACGACAGCGGCTCGTCCATCGCGGTGAAGGCGAGCAGCTGCAGCAGGTGGTTCTGGATGACGTCGCGCGCGGCGCCGATCCCGTCGTAGTACCCCGCGCGGCCGCCGAGGCCGATGTCCTCGGCCATGGTGATCTGCACGTGGTCGATGAAGTTGGCGTTCCAGATCGGCTCGAACAGCTGGTTCGCGAAGCGCAGCGCCAGGATGTTCTGCACCGTCTCCTTGCCGAGGTAGTGGTCGATGCGGAACACCGACTCCTCGGGGAAGACGTCGTTTACGATCGCGTTGAGCTCCTTGGCGCTCTTGAGATCGTGGCCGAACGGCTTCTCGATGACCACGCGCCGCCAGGTGTTCTCGTCGGCCTGCGCGAGGCCTGAGCGCGCCAGCTGCTTGGTCACCACCGGGAACGCGCCCGGCGGGATCGAGAGGTAGAACGCCGTGTTGCCGCCGGTGCCGCGTTCCTCGTCCAGCTCGCGCACGGTCTGCGCGAGCCGGTCGAAGGCGTCGTCGTCGTCGAAAGTGCCCTGGACGAACCGGATTCCTTCGGCGAGCCGGTTCCACACCGACTCCTTGAACGGCGTCCGCGCGTGCTCCCGCACCGAATCGTGCACCAGCTCGCCGAAGTCCTGGTGTTCCCAGTCCCGGCGGGCGAAGCCGACCAGCGAGAACCCGGCGGGCAGCAGCCCGCGGTGCGCGAGGTCGTAGATGGCCGGCATCAGCTTCTTGCGCGCCAGGTCGCCGGTGACGCCGAAGATCACCAGGCTCGACGGACCGGCGATCCGCGGCAGCCGCTTGTCGCGGGGATCCCGCAGCGGGTTGCGCCAGGTGGTCACTGAGCGGCCTCCTGCACTGCCCGGACGAGCTCGGCGAGCCCGGCGGCACGGTCGGTCAGGTGCAGCCGCAGCACCGGACGCCCGTGCTCGGCGAGCACCTGGCCGTCGCCGAGGGCCTGCGCGTGCTGGAGCTGCCCCAGCGTGTACGGGCGGTCCGGCACCGAGAGGTCCTCGTCGACAGCACCGGTGATCTGCAGGAAGCTGCCGTTCTGGTGGCCGCCCTTGTGGTACTGCCCGGTGGAGTGCAGGAACCGCGGGCCCCAGCCGAACGTGGTCTGCACGCCGGTCCGCTTCGCGATTTCGCCGCGCAGCAACGAAGTCGACGCGTCGTCCAGCCGGTCGAGGTAGGCCTGCACGGCGATGTAGCCGCCGTCGGCCACCGAGCCGAAGAACGCGCGGAGCACGTCGGCGAGCTTGCCGTCGGTCGAGACTCCATCCATGCCCCCGCCGCCGCCCTCAACGGAGGCGCTGCGCGCCGCATTGTTGGACCCAGTGCCAAAGACTTCGACGGAACCGTCCACAGTGGCCGGTTCCTCGCCGCCCTTCAGCTTCTCCGGGTCGTCCAGCAGCGCGCGCGCCGCCTTCTTGGCCGCCTCGACGTCCGGCTGGTCGAACGGGTTGATCTCCAGCAGTCGTCCGACGAGCGCGGTCGCGAACTCCCACAACAGGAACTGCGCGCCGAGCGGGCCGGTCACCGAGATCTGCGCCGCGCCTTCCGCGGCGCCGATCGCGACCGCGGTCGCGTCCTTGCCGTGGTCGGCGAACCCGGGTGCGTCCGGGCCGTCGACCGCCACCGGCAGCAGGCCGGTGCCCAGCTTGCCGGTGGACTCGGCGATCAGCTGCTCCGCCCAGTCCGGGAAGCCCTTGATCCCAGAACCGGTGTCGGCCAGCACGACCTTTTCAGCACCTGCTTCGTGCGCCGCGCCCCACGCCGCCGCCAGCTGCACAGCCGGGTTCTCAGCGGTGTCCTCGGCCAGCGTTTCCGCCACCGACGCGGCCTGGTCGAGCAACCGCGCGACGTCCGCGCCCGCGAGACCGGCCGGCACGAGGCCGAACGCGGTCAGCGCGGAGTAGCGGCCGCCGACGTGCGGGTCGGCCAGGAAGGTCTTGCGGTAGCCCTCTTTCTCCGCCAGTTCGGAGAACGGGGAGCCGGGATCGGTGACGACGACGATCCGTCGCGCCGCGTCGATCCCGGCGTCCGCGAACGCCTTGGCGAAGATCCGGCGGTGGCTGTCCGTCTCGACGGTGCCGCCGGATTTCGACGACACCACGATGACGGTGCGCTCGAGGTCGCCCGCGAGCGCGTCGGCCACCTGGCCGGGGTCGGTCGTGTCGAGCACCGTGAGCGGGACGCCGGCGGTGGCGGTGATGACCTCCGGCGCGAGCGACGAGCCGCCCATGCCGGCGAGCACCACGCGGTCCACGCCCTCGCTGCGCAGTTCCGCGCGCAGCGCTTCGATTTCCCCGATCAACGGACGCGACGACTTGTGCAACGTCGTCCAGGACAATCGGATCGACGCTTCGGACTCGGCGTCCGGACCCCACAGCGTGGAGTCCTTGGCGGCGAGCTTGGCAGCGGCGCCGTCTTCGGCCAGCCGCTGCGCCAGCGGCGCTGCCTTTTCTGCCAGTTCGGCGTCGACGATCACGACGCCGGTTTCGTCCCCGCTCATGGTCTCTGGTTCAGCCCCTCGCTTTGTTCAGCTGCCCGGTCACCGTGTCCAGCAGTTCCTGCCAGGACTTCTCGAACTTCTCGACGCCTTCGGTCTCCAGCGTCACGAACACGTCCGGCACGTCGATGCCGGCCGCCGACAGCTTGTCGAAGATCGCCTGCGCCTGCTCGCCCTTTCCGGAAACCGTGTCGCCGGTGATCTCCGCGTGGTCCGCGACCGAGTCCATGGTCTTCTCGGGCATCGTGTTCACGACGTCCTTGACCACGAGCTGGTCGACGTACCGGGTGTCGGAGTAGGCCGGGTCCTTCACGCCGGTGGAGGCCCACAGCGGACGCTGCGCGTTCGCGCCGGCCTCGGCGAGCGCCTTCCACTGGTCCGTGGCGAACAGCTTCTCGAAGGCCGCGTACGCGAGCCGTGCGTTGGCGATGGCCGCCTCGCCCAGCAGCGCCTTGGCCTCGTCGGTGCCGATCGCGTTCAGCCGCTTGTCGACCTCACTGTCCACACGGGACACGAAGAACGACGCGACCGAGTGGATGCCCTTGAGGTCGTGGCCGTTGGCCTTCGCCTGCTCCAGGCCGGCGAAGAAGGCCTTGATGACGGCCTCGTAGCGCTCGACGGAGAAGATCAGCGTGACGTTGACGCTGATGCCCTCGGCGAGCACCGCGGTGATCGCGGGCAGACCCTCTTCGGTCGCCGGGATCTTGATCATCACGTTCGGCCGGTCGACGGTCTTCCACAGGTCCTTGGCCTCGGCCACCGTCTTCTCGGTGTCCTTCGCCAGACGCGGGTCCACCTCGATGGACACGCGGCCGTCCACGCCGTTCGTCGCGTTGTACACGTCGCGGAACAGGTCCGCGGCGTTGCGCACGTCGGTGGTGGTCAGCTCCCGGACGGTGCCGTCGAGGTCCGCGCCGCGGGCGGCGAGGTCATTGACCTGCGCGTCGTAGGCGGCGCCGTTCGACAGCGCGTTCGCGAAGATCGTCGGGTTGGTGGTCACGCCGACGACGTGCTTGTCGCGGACGAGCCCGGCGAGGTTGCCCGATTCCAGGCGTTCCCGCGAAAGGTCGTCCAGCCAGATCGAGACGCCTGCTTCGGAGAGCTGCGCGAGTCGGTCAGTCATGAGTGCACTCCCTTCAATTCAGTTCTTGGTGTTGGCGATCGAGCGGCGGGCGGCGTCGACCACGGCTTCGGCGGTGAAGCCGAACTCGCGGAACAGCGTCGCGGCGTCGGCCGAGGCGCCGTAGTGCTCGATCGAAACGTTCTCGCCGGCGTCGCCGGTGAAGCGCTGCCACGGCATCGCGATCCCGGCCTCGACCGAAACGCGGGCCTTGACCGACGGCGGCAGGACGGCGTCCTTGTAGTCCTGGTCCTGCGCGTCGAACCACTCGACACACGGCATCGAGACCACGCTGGTCGGGACGCCGTCGGCCTCGAGGGTCTTGCGCGCCTCGACGGCCAGCTGGACCTCGGAACCGGTCGCGATCAGCACGACCTCCGGGGTGCCGTTGGACGCCTCGGCCAGCACGTAGCCGCCCTTCTTGACGCCCTCGGCGTTCGTGCCCTCCAGCACCGGCACGTTCTGCCGGGTCAGCGCGAAGCCGGACGGGTGGTGCACGTCCTCCAGCACGGCCTTCCACGCGTACGCGGTCTCGTTGGCGTCCGCCGGGCGGACGACGTTGAGGCCCGGGATCGCGCGCAGCGCGGCGACCTGCTCGATCGGCTGGTGCGTCGGGCCGTCCTCGCCGAGTCCGATCGAGTCGTGCGTCCACACGTAGATGACCGGCGCCTTCATCAGCGCGGCGAGCCGGACCGGCGGGCGCATGTAGTCGGAGAAGGTGAGGAAGGTCGCGCCGTACGGGCGGGTGCCGCCGTGCAGCGCGATGCCGTTGAGGATCGAGCCCATCGCGTGCTCGCGGATGCCGAAGTGCAGCGTGCGGCCGTACGGGTTGGTCTTCCACATGTCGGTGCCGGCCGCGGCCGGGCCGAACGAGTCGGCGCCCTTCATGGTGGTGTTGTTGCTCTCCGCGAGGTCAGCGGAACCGCCCCACAGCTCGGGCAGCGGCTCGGCCAGCGCGTTCAGCACCTCGCCGGAGGCCTTGCGGGTGGCGATGCCCTTGGCGTCGGGCTCCCACGACGGCAGGTTGTCCGCGAAGCCCTCGGGCAGCGTGCGGGTGGACAGCCGGTCGGCCAGCTTCTTGCGCTCCGGGTTCGCCGCGGCCCACGCCTCGAAGCGCTCCTGCCACTCGGCGCGCTCCTTCTCGCCGCGCTCGATCAGCTGGCGGGTGTGCGCGAGAACCGCGTCGTCGACGTCGAAGTTCTTCTCCGGGTCGAAGCCCAGCGCCTTCTTGACGCCCGCGACCTCTTCCGCGCCCAGCGCCGCGCCGTGCGCCTTGCCGGTGTTCATCTTGGTGGGGGCCGGGTAGCCGATGATCGTGCGCAGCTGGATGAACGACGGCCGCTGGGTCTCGGCCTGCGCCGCCTTGATGGCCGCCTCGATCGCGACGACGTCCTCGCCGCCCTCGACGGTCTGCACGTGCCAGCCGTAGGCCTCGTACCGCTTCGCGACGTCCTCGGACAGCGCGATGTTGGTGTCGTCCTCGATGGAGATCTTGTTGTCGTCGTAGAAGACGATCAGGTTGCCCAGCTCCTGGCGGCCCGCGATGGACGAGGCCTCGGAGGTGACGCCCTCTTCGATGTCGCCGTCGGAGGCGATCACGTAGATGTGGTGGTCGAAGATGCTCTCGCCGGCCGGGGCGTCCGGGTCCAGCAGGCCGCGCTCGCGCCGCGCCGCCATCGCCATGCCGACGCCGTTCGCGAGGCCCTGGCCCAGCGGGCCGGTGGTGGTCTCGACGCCCTTGGTGTGCCGGTACTCCGGGTGGCCCGGGGTCTTGGAGCCCCAGCGGCGCAGCTGCTCGAGGTCTTCCAGCTCGAGGCCGAAGCCGGCCAGGTACAGCTGGATGTAGAGGGTCAGGCTGGAGTGGCCGGCGGAGAGGACGAACCGGTCGCGGGCGGGCCACTCCGGGTCCGCCGGGTCGTGCCGCATCGTGCGCTGGAACAGCGTGTACGCCAGCGGCGCCAGGCTCATCGCAGTGCCCGGGTGCCCGCTGCCGCAGTTTTCGACGGCGTCCGCGGCCAGCACGCGGGCGGTGTCTACGGCGCGGGTGTCGGTCTCGGTCCAGTCGGCCGGCACATTGCGCCGGAGCAAGGGGTTGGTCTCGCTGCTAGAGGTTTCGGACACTGAACTCGAACTCCTGCGTCGGTGAAGTGGTGGCTGTATTCCGTGCGTGCCGCTCAGGTGCTGCGGTGTGCGCCCTCAGTTATCTCAATCGATCCCGAAGGGACGATATTCCTGCTGACGGCGCTGTGCAGGCGGAGCGAGCGGCCCGACGCTGTCACCCTAGTGCGTACGCGTGCGCGCGAGCGCGGGCGAGCACCCTGCGGGTGAGGTGATCCTGCCCGCCTGTCCTTCCCCGGCTACCCGCCGCGGGCCTTCGCGACTCGCGGGGCGACGTGACGGACGAGACATCGCCGGGCGTGTCCCGGACCCGCGGGCGTCGAGCCCATCCGCCACGTCTAACATCGATCGCGGGCCAGGCACGGAAGTTCTCACACAGCACCACCTGTTTCTTCCGGGCCGCCCGGCCCAGGACTGACTCAGGGAGAGAAATGTCGTTGGTGAACGCTGCGCACGGACGCAGTGAAGACACCAGCGCCGTACCCCCGGACGGCGGACGGCCGAGCGGGGCCCGGCGAAGCTTCCGCCAGGTGGCCGGCGCGTACGCCGCGCTGGCGAAGCCGCGCGTGATCGAGCTTCTCCTCGTCACCACGATCCCCGCGATGTTCCTCGCCGGGCGCGAGGTGCCGAACCCGTGGCTGGTGGTCGCGACGCTGATCGGCGGCACGATGGCCGCGGGCAGCGCGAACGCGCTCAACTGCGTGATCGACAGCGACATCGACAAGGTCATGAACCGCACCAAGCGGCGTCCGCTGGTGAAGGACGCGGTGCCGCGGCGCAACGCGCTGATCTTCGGTCTCGTGCTGGGCGTCGCCTCGTTCGCCGTCCTGTACTTCACGGTGAACCTGCTGGCGGCGGTCCTCGCGATCGCGACGATCCTGTTCTACATCTTCGTCTACACCCTCGGCCTCAAGCGGCGGACGTCGCAGAATGTGGTCTGGGGCGGGGCCGCGGGCTGCATGCCGGTGCTGATCGGCTGGGTCGCGGTCACCGGCACCGTGCAGTGGCCGGCGTTCGTGATGTTCGGCGTGATCTTCTTCTGGACTCCGCCGCACACCTGGGCGCTGGGCATGAAGTACCGCGACGACTACGAGCGCGCGGGCGTGCCGATGCTTCCGGTCGTCGCGACCGCCGAGCACGTGGCCCGGCAGATCGTCATCTACTCGTGGGTGATGGTCGCCTGGACGCTGCTCCTGCTCCCGGTCACCAGCTGGCTGTACGCGACCTTCGCGATCCTCGCCGGCGGCTGGTTCCTCTTCTACGCGCACCGGCTGCAGGCCGCCGTGCACCGCGGCGAGGAGACCAAGCCGATGGCGCTGTTCCACCGGTCGAACACGTACCTGATGATCGTGTTCGTCGCGCTGGCGGTCGACTCGGCGATCGGCTTGCCGGTCCTCGGCCTTCCTTTCTGATCCGTTCCGCCCCGTTTCGCGCCGGGCAGGAATGGCCCGGGATCCTCGCCGGTTGCACTCTTCCGGCCCCGATCCCGACCTGAAAGCAGGACCTTTCCTTGTCCGAGGAACCGGCCTACGAAGCCGAGCTGCGCCGCGAACAGGCCTACACCGACGCGCTGTTCGCGAAGCTCGACTCCGAACGCACCCAGACCCAGCGCCGGCTGGACGAGACCCTGCGCCAGACCGGCGGGACGCCGCAGGCGCGGACCGAACGCGAAGCCGCCACGAACCTGCACACCGACCGGCTCGCCCAGCTCGGGTCGGTCGAGCAGGGATTGTGCTTCGGGCGGCTGGACTTCGTGCCGGGCAGCACCTCCGAAGACACCGAGGAGACCGCGTACATCGGACGGCTCGGCCTGTTCGACGAGGACGACGACTACCGGCCGCTGCTGATCGACTGGCGCGCGCCGGTCGCCCGGCCGTTCTACCTCGCCACCGCCGCTTCGCCGGACGGGGTGCGCCGCCGCCGGCATCTGCGGTCGCTGAGCCGTCGCGTCACCGGGTTCGACGACGAGATCCTCGACCTGACCGCCGCCGACCAGGGCCAGGATCTCGGGCTGGCCGGAGAAGCGGCGCTGCTGGCCGCGCTGGAGCGCCGCCGGACCGGTGAGATGGCCGACATCGTCGCCACCATCCAGGCCGAGCAGGACCGGATCATCCGCGCGCCGCTCGGCGGGGTGATGGTGGTGCAGGGCGCGCCGGGCACCGGGAAGACCGCGGTCGCGCTGCACCGCGCGGCGTATCTGCTCTACACGCACCGCCAGCAGCTGACCACGCGCGGCGTGCTCGTCGTCGGCCCGAGCTCGACCTTCCTGCGCTACATCGGCCAGGTGCTGCCGTCGCTCGGCGAGACCGGCGTGCTGCTGTCGACCATCGGGCAGCTGTGGCCGGGCCTGGACGCGGACGGCGTCGAGCCCCCGGAGGCCGCCGAGGTGAAGGGCCGGCTGGTGATGGCCGACGTGCTCGCCAAGGCCGTTCGGGATCGGCAAGGTGTACCCGATCCGGTGATCGAGATCGAGCACGAACGCGAGATCCTCAAGCTCGACCGGAAGACCTGCGCGCAGGCCCGCACCCGGGCACGCCGTTCGCGCCGGCCGCACAACCTCGCGCGGCGGCTGTTCGTCTCCGACGTCCTCGACGCGCTCACCCGGCAGGCCGCCCGCGCGCTGGGCGAGGATTTGCTGGACGCGCAGGACGTCCAGGACATCCGCGCCGAGCTGGCCTCGAGCCCCGCGGTGGCCGCCGCGCTGAACTCGCTGTGGCCGAAACTCACCCCGGGAGGCCTGCTCGACGACCTGTTCGCCGACCGCGAACACCTCGATCGGGCGGCCGGCGACCTGTTGTCCGAAGCGGACCGGAAGCACCTGGAGAGCGGCCGCACCACGAAGTGGACGCCCGCCGACGTGCCGTTGCTCGACGAACTGGCCGAGCTGCTCGGCACCGACGACTCCGAGGAAGAGGCTGCGGAGAAGCGCCGCGAACGCGTCGAGCGCGCGTATGCGGAGGGCGTGCTGGACATCCTCGAACAGGACGAGGAAATCCAGGACGAGGAGATCCTGCGGGTGTCCGACGTGCTGGACGCGGAAATGTTCGCCGAACGCCAGCAGGCGCGCAGCGAGCTGACCGCGGCGCAGCGTGCCGCGCAGGACCGGACGTGGACGTTCGGGCACGTGATCGTCGACGAGGCGCAGGAACTGTCCGCGATGGACTGGCGGCTGCTGATGCGCCGCACGCCGAACCGGTCGATGACGCTGGTCGGCGACGTCGCGCAGACCGGGGCCGCCGGGGGAGCGCGGACCTGGGACGAGGTGCTGTCGCCGTACGTCGCGGACCGCTGGCGGCTGGAGCAGCTGACGGTGAACTACCGGACCCCGGCGGAGATCATGGCGGTCGCGGCGGGCGTGCTCGCCGAACTCGACGTGGACCTGGCCGCGCCGGCGTCGGTGCGCGAGACCGGGGTGCCGCCGTGGGGCGTGGAAGTCGCTTCGCTGGACGGGGAACTGCCCGCGCTGGTGGCCGCCGAACTGTCCGCTGTGGACGGTGGGACCGTGGCGGTGCTGGTGCCGGGCGGTCGCGTCGACGAGGTGCGGAAGCTGCTTCCGGAGGACGAGCGGCTGAGCGTGCTGACCGTCGACCGGTCCAAGGGGCTGGAGTTCGACGGGGTCGTGCTGGTGTCGCCGGACGAGATCGTGGCGGGCTCGGCGCGCGGGCTCAACGACCTGTACGTGGCGCTGACCCGGGCGACACAGCGACTCGGCGTGGTGCGGACTGGTCCGGCGGTGCCCGCGCTCGGCGGGCTTGGGTAATCGCCGAGTCCGCTTTCGGGTGTTCCTCACGGAAAGTGTTGACCGCGCCGCGGCCGGTGCATACCGTCGCTGAGGAGCGAGGTCGCGAAATGGCGTATTCAGATGGCCTGGTCTACGTGGGCCGAGTCAGTCAATGGGACACGGACAACGGGTGGGGAGTTGTCGAATCCGACAGTTTCAGCGATCCCGTCTGGGTGCACTATTCGGTTGTCGATCCGGCGAGCTGGGGCGTGCTCGGCAGCGGATTTCGCCAGCTCCATGTGGGCGACGAAGTCCGCATGATCGTCGAGCACGCCGAGCAGGACGATTTTCGTCTGCGGGCGTCGTGGATCAAGTCGACGAAGGAGCGCGGGAATGGGCCGGAAGAAAGCCGCTGAGGCGGTAGCCGTCGGTGCTGTCGTCGCCGCCGCGCTGGCGCTGGCGGCCGGGCAGGCGAGTGCGGACCACTATCACACCTTCACCCAGGACAACACCACGTTCGACGCGACGGACGCGAACGGGCGGTTCACCGGTCAGGCAGTGACTTTTCCCGGAAGAGCTGTTCCGATGGCGTGGTCTTTCCGGATTTCGCCGGCTGTCCAGGCGATCGCGGTGAGCTCGATGAACTGCACTGCCGGGCATATGCAGCTGCCGTACCACGATGCCCACAGCAATATCCCGGTCGACTACTTTTGGCACTCGACAGTGCAGGGAAACAAATCCGACAACACTCCCTACGATCTTTACGGGTCGTGTGTCTTCAAGGTGAAGAACAACGGGACCGCGAACCTGAAGTTCACGTTTCATTACCTCATGCTCTGCGGGCCTTGCGGCCCCCGGCCGGAGGCCTCGCCCGAGCAGCGGCTGTCGACGCGACTCGACATCGATTACCGACGGTGATGCTCAGGGTGTGGCATGAGCGCCAGCGCCGATGCCACACCCGTCCGAGCCACGCTGCTTACGGGATCAGCAGCAGCTTCCCGGTCGTCCGGCGTCCCTGCAGGTCTTCGTGGGCCTTGCGGGCGTCGGCGAGCGGGTAGCGGCCGCCGATGCGGACGTTCAGCGAACCGTCCTGCACGGCGGCGAACAGTTCGTTGGCGCGCCAGTCGAGTTCCTCGCGGGTGCGCAGGTAGTGGCCGAGCGTCGGGCGGGTCAGGAAGAGCGAGCCGCCGGAGTTGAGCCGCTGCGGGTCGATCGGCGGGACCGGGCCGCTGGCCGCGCCGAACAGCGCCAGCGTGCCGCGGATTTTCAGGCTCGCGAGGCTGCCGTCGATGGTGCTCTTGCCGACGCCGTCGTAGACCACCGCGACGCCTTCGCCATCGGTTAGCTCGCGGGTCGCGGTGGCGAAGTCCTCGCGGTCGTAGCGGATCACGTGGTCCGCGCCCGCGCCGCGGGCCAGCTCGGCCTTCTCGTCGGTGGACACCGTGGCCAGCACTCGCGCGCCGCGTGCCTTCGCCAGCTGCACCAGCAGCAAACCGACGCCGCCGGCCGCCGCGTGGACGAGGATGTCGTCGCCTGCCTTGACTTCGTAGGTCGAGCGCACCAGGTAGTGCGCGGTCAGGCCCTGCAGCATTGTGGCCGCGGCGGTCTCGTCGGACACGCCTTCGGGCACCTTCACCGTGGCGCTGGCCGGGACCACCGCGCGCTGGGCGTAGCTGCCGAGCACGCCCTGCCAGGTCACGCGGTCGCCGGGAGCGAACCCGGTGACGCCCTCGCCGGTCTCCACGACCGTCCCGGCGCCCTCGGAACCGAGGACGAACGGCAGGTCGATCGGGTAGATGCCCTGGCGCTGATAGGTGTCGATGTAGTTCACGCCCGCGGCGGCGAGGTCGACCAGCAGTTCGCCCGCGCCGGGCGGACCGGGCTCGATCTCGGCCAGTTCCAGCACTTCCGGGCCGCCGGTCCGGGTCACCTGCACTGCGGTCGGCATGGTTCCTCCTCGAGATGTGCGCGTCTGCCGTCCACTATGGCCGAGAACACGGTCGGGCCGCGGGGGCGGGGGTCTCGGGTTAAGCTCCGGACGTGGCTGAGGAGACCGAAAACACGCCGACCGCGCCGACTGCCCGCCAGCTGGCCTCCGCCCGCGGCTTCGTGGCGAAGCACGGCAAACCGTCGCGCGCGGTGGTCGAGAACATCGGGCTGGCCGGCGCGCGGGTCGTGCTCGTGGGCCCGGACGGGGCGATGGGCGACGTGCTGGTCGCCGGGGTCGAGACCGGTGCCGCGCTGGTCGAGCAGGTCGACGACCTCGAGGCGGCCGAGTGGGACAGCGAAACCGTGAAGACGGTCAAGATCGGTGCCGCGCACCGGCGCAAGATGGCCGGGCCGCGAGCGGGCCGGTGACCCGCTCGGCGATTTTCGTCGGCTGCGCCGCGCTGCCCGAGGGCGACGGCGACGAGGCCGCGGTGCTGCCCGCGCTCGCGGACCTCGGCTTCACCGTGAGCTGGGCGGCCTGGGATTCGGCCGTCGATTTCGCTTCGGCGGACATCGTGGTGCTGCGTGCCGCCTGGGATTACCCCTCGCGGCGGGAGGAATTCCTCAGCTGGTGCGAAGACGTGCCGGGGCTGAGCAACTCGGCGACGGTCGTGCGGTGGAACACCGACAAGACGTACCTGGGCGAACTGCTCGACGCGGGCGTGCCGACAGTGCCGGTCGAGATCGTGCCGCCGGGGGAGAAGCCGCGCTGGCCGAAGAAACCGTTCGTGGTGAAGCCTTCGGTGGGCGCGGGAGGCCGCGACGCCGCCCGGTTCTCCTCCGCCGGTGCGGACGCGGAGCAGCACCTGCGCGCTTTGCACGACGACGGGCGCACGGGTTTGATTCAGCCGTATCAGTCCAGTGTGGACACTCAGGGCGAGATCGCGGTGACGTACTTCGGCGGCGTTTATTCGCACGCCTTCACGAAATTCGCTCCGTTGGATTCCTCAATGGACACTTCCGGGCTGTACCGCGAAGAGCGGCTCGCGGCTGCTGTTCCGGCTCCGGAGGTGCGTGCGGTGGCGGAGGACGCGCTGGACGCCGCCTGCGGGCTGCTCGGCATTTTGCGGGCGGAGCTCTTGTACGCGCGGGTGGATCTGGTGCGCGGGGACGACGGTCGGCCGCTGGTGCTGGAGCTGGAGTTGACTGAGCCGTCGCTGGGTTTCCGGCATGCGGACGCGGGTGCGCCGTTGCGGTTCGCGTCGGCGGTGCGGCAGCAGCTGGCCTAGCCCCACCCGGCAATGCTTGAAGGTCCGTGAAGGGCTCCTTGAGGGAATCAGATTCCCTCAAGGAGCCCTTCACGGACTGTCAGCCAGGTTGCTGGACGCGCTTCGCCGCCAACCGCTCTGCCCGGGGCCAGCGGACGTCGCTGGCCCAGCCGAACCTCTCGAACGCCCAGATCACCCGGGCCGAGACGTCCACCTGTCCGCGCAGCACGCCGTGCCGGGCGCAGGTCGGGTCGGCGTGGTGGGAGTTGTGCCACGACTCGCCCATGGACAGCAGCGCCAGCGGCCAGAAGTTCGCCGCGCGGTCGCGGCTCGCGAACGGGCGGTCGCCGATCAGGTGGCACACCGAGTTCACCGACCAGGTCACGTGGTGCAGGAACGCGATCCGCACCAGGCCGGCCCAGAAGAACGCCGTCAGCGCGCCCTGCCAGGTGCCGCTGAACGCCCAGCCGAGCGCGGCGGGCAGGGCGAGGCTGAGGGTGATCCACAGCCAGAAGAACCGGTTCACCAGGCGCAGGTCGCGGTCGCTGACGAGGTCCGGGGCGAAGCGGTCGGCGTTGGTGACCTCGCGCTGGAACATCCAGCCCATGTGCGCGTGCCAGAACCCGCGCAGCAGCGCGGCGGGCGAGGTGCCGAAGAGCCACGGGGAATGCGGATCGCCCTCGCGATCGGAGAACGCGTGGTGGCGGCGGTGGCTCGCGACCCAGAAAATCACCGAACCCTGCACGGCCATGCTCCCCGCGATCGCGAGCGCGATCCGCAGCGGGCGGCTCGCTTTGAAGGCGCCGTGGGTGAAGTAGCGGTGGTACCCGACGGTCACGCCGAGCGTCGCGAGCACATAGAAGACTGTCGCGAGGATCAGGTCGGTCCAGCCGATGCCCCACCCCCACAGCAGCGGCACGGCGGCGATCAGCGCGGCGAACGGCACGAGCAGGAACGTCTTGAGCACGATCATCTCGGCGGTCCCGCGCCGGCCGGAGAGCAGGGGCTTGCCGGGACGGGCAGGGGCGGTCGGCATGGCGGCACCTCGGGCTTTGCGGGGCTTTCGGAAAGCCGGACGGCGATGACGGTAAGCCGCCGACCTGTCCGCCGGGCCGACGCGCAGTTACGCCCGGATGACCGTCAGTTCGCGGTGGCGAGTTCCCGCTTCTCCGCGGGCTCCAGCGACGTCACCGGCCCGCGGTCGCGAGTCCCCGTCCACAGCACCGCCGTCACCACGATCACGAGCGCCGAGCCCAGCACGTGGAACGACACCATCGCCTCGGGCACGCCCAGTGCGTACTGCACCGTTCCCAGAACCCCCTGCAGCAGCGCGACAATCCACACCCACGCGTACCGCTGCCACACGCTCTTCGGCGCACCGACGCGCATCAGCGTGAGCCCGAAGACCCCCAGCACCACGAGGTACGCGATCAACAGGCCGCTGTGGACCCGGGCCAGCTGCTCGATCGGGGCGTCGAGGCGATGCGTGTTGACGTCGCCGCCGTGCGGGCCCGCTCCGGTGACCGTCGTGCCGGCGATCAGGACCGCCCACATCAGGACCGTCAGCAACACCAGCATCTGCCGTCCCAGCTTCGGGACCAGCGGGCGCGCGGGTTCGTCTCCTTCGCGGAACGCCTTCAGCAGCAGCACCGCCAGCCACACCAGCGGAGTGGACGCCAGGAAGTGGATCGCGACCGTCCACCATTCCAGTTTCGCCAGCACGGTCAGCCCACCGATGACCGCCTGCAGCACGACGCCGCCGGGCATCGCCCAGGCGAGCTTCACCAGCCGCTTGCGCTCCGGGTGGTCGACCTGGATCCGCCACGCGGTGAGCACGGCCAGCGCGGCCACCACGATCACGACGCCGGTCAGCATCCGGTTCGAGAACTCGATCCACTGCGTGACCGCGTCGATGCCGGGGTGCCGCACCGGCACCAGGCTGCCCGCGACGCACTGCGGCCAGGTCGGGCATCCCAGCCCGGACCCGGTCACCCGCACCACGGAACCGGTGACGCCGATGCCTGCCTGCGCGACCACCGCGGCGATCCCGACCCCGCGCTGGACCGCGGCGGACGGATACGGCAGGCGGGCGATCAAACTGCGAAGGGACACGCGGAAAGAATACTCGCGCGCGTTTTCCCGCCTTCACGCGGCGGTATTGTCCGGCACGGATTTGCCAGCGCGCGCAAGGAATCGGGTGCGGCGGCCGTCACATTCGGGGCACCATTTCCGGCGCGGCGATCCGGAAATCGGGTGTGGGCTTCAGGTGAGTTTCGTAGTCCGCGTCGCCAGCGCTCCGGCCGCCGCGGCCCACACCACCAGCACCGCCGCCGGGCCGAGCGGGAACTGCCCGTCCACCAGCGCCGCGCGCATGCCTTCCGCCAGCGCGCCCGAGGGCAGCAGCGAAACGATCACCCCGACCCCGGACGGCAACGCCGACGGAGCCAGCAGGATCCCGCCCGCGAGCAGCAGCACGAACCACACGATGTTCGCCAGCGCCAGCACGGCTTCCGCGCGCAACGCGCCGCCCAGCAGCACGCCCAGCGCGCCGAAAGCGAGCGTTCCCAGCACCAGCAGCACGACCGCCGAACCGATCCCGGCGGCCGACGGCGACCAGCCGAGGAAAGCCGCCACCACGCCGAGCACCACGGACTGCAGGGCCACCACGACCAGCGCGGCCACGACCCGTCCGGCCACGAGCAGCCAGCGCGGCAGCGCCGTCGCCGAAAGCCGCTTCAGGACGCCGTAGCGGCGGTCGAAGCCGAGGGCGATCGCCTGGCCGGTGAAGGCCGACGACATGACCGCCAGCGCGAGGATCCTCGGCGTCATCCAGTCCACTTTGGACGCTGAGCCGAGCTGGCTCGCGGGCAGGATGTCCAGCGAGCTCAGGCCGATCAGCAGCGCGAGCGGGATGATCAGGGTGAGCAGCAGCTGCTCGCCGTGCCGCAGCGTCAGCGCGGCCTCGACGCGCGCGTGCGTGCGCAGCATCTTGCCGAGCGAGCCGCGGCCGGGCGCGGGGGCGAAAGTGCCTGCGGGGAAAGGAGAACTCATGCGCGCAGCTCCCGTCCGGTGAGTTCGAGGAACACTTCTTCGAGCGTCCGCCGTCCGACTTGCAGTTGTTCGGGCAGTACGCCCTGTTGCGCGCACCAGGCGGTGACGGCGGAGACCACCTGCGGGTCGACCGCGCCTTCCACCAGGTACGAACCGGGCGCGGTTTCGCTGACCCGGTACCCCTCCGGCAGCGCGGCCGCGAGCAGCGTCGTGTCGAGCTTCGTGCGGGCGCGGAACCGCAGCTGCGCCGCCTCGCCCGCCTCCAGCGTCAGCGAATGCGGCGTGCCCTCGACGACGACCTTGCCGTGGTCCACGATCACCACCTGGTCGGCCAGCGTTTCCGCTTCCTCCATGAGGTGGGTGGTGAGCAGGACGCTCACGCCGTCCGCGCGCAGCGCCGCGAGCAGGTCCCACACCAGCCGCCGCGCCTGCGGGTCCATGCCCGCGGTGGGCTCGTCCAGGAACACCAGCTCCGGGCGGCCGACCAGCGCGCACGCCAGGGAAAGCCGCTGCTGCTGCCCGCCGGAGAGCCGTTTGAACGGCGTCCGCTTCGCGCCGGCCAGCCCGAGCACGTCGAGCAGCCACGCCGGATCGTGCGGGTTCGCCGCGCAGGAAGCCACTAGCCGCAGCATTTCCTCCGCGCGCACGCCCGGGTACGCGCCGCCGCCTTGCGGCATGATGCCGACGCGCGGGCGGAGCCGGGAGCTGTCCGCGACGGGGTCGAGCCCGAGCACGCGCACCCGGCCCGCGTCAGGTCTGCGGAAACCCTCGCAAATCTCGACAGTGGTCGTTTTTCCGGCACCGTTCGGCCCGAGCAGGGCCAGCAGGGAACCACGCTCCATGCGCAGGTCGATGCCGTCGACCGCGGTGGTGGAGCCGTAGCTTTTCGCCAAGCCGGAGATCTCGACGGCGGGGTTGTCCACAACGGTTCACGATACGACGTCGGCGGGCGCGCGCGGTGCTGGGGACGCCGGAGGTGTCCTGGACAACAGCAGCGGCGAAACCCGGTACACGATCGCGAGCCCGCCGAGGGTCACCAGAGCGGCCGCGCCGTAGGCCCACGGCAGGATGTACGAGCGGCCGTCGAAGGTGCCGCCGGTGGGCGGGAGCAGGAACGGCAGCCCGGCGCTGATGACCGTGGCGACCACCCGGAACCGCGACGTCCCGGCCGCCGCGGCGAGCGGGATCACCGCCCACAGCAGGTACCACGGCTGCAGGTTGATCTGCAGGATCATCGCCGCGCCCAGCGAGACGCCGAGCCCGATGATCGGCCGGTAGCGCCATTTGAAGCTGGCCCACAGGAATTTGATCGTGACGGCCGCGGTGATCGCGTTGCCGAGCGTGCCGAGGATCGGCACCAGCGCGTCGGTGTGGTTGCCGAGCCCGAGCGTGATGCCGAGGACGCCGCTGAGGTTCGCGATCTCCGCGGTGGGAGAGATGAACGACCGCACCAGCCCCGGCGTGCTCGCCGTCGCGCCGATCCAGCCGAAGCCCAGCCCGGTGCCGACGCAGATCGCGGTGAGCACCACGCCGAACAGCAGCGCCATCGGCGCTCCCGCCCACACCAGGTCTTTCAGCCGTCCGTGCCATCTGCGCGCGACCATCACCGAGAGGAACGGCAACGCCAGCACCGCCGGGATTTTCACCGTGGCGCCGATCGTGATGATGACGACGCCGAGCGCGATGAAAAGCAGTTCGCCCTTCGCCAAGGGCGGCGGACTGTCGCCCTTCACCCGCACCGGCAGCCGCCGGATGCCGATCTCCAGCCCGGCCACCATGAGCCCGATGGCCAGCGAATCGTTGTGCGCGCCCGCGACGAAATGGAAGATCAGCAACGGGTTCGCCGCGCCGAGCCACAGCGCGGTGGCCGGCTGCACGCCGAAGCGCCGGGCGAGCCGCGGCACCGCCCACACGATCAGCAGCACGCCGACCATCGCGAGGCCGCGCTGCAGCAGCACGCCGACGACGATGTTGTTGCCCCCGACCGGGGCCAGCCAGCCGCCGAGGCGCAGCAGCAGCGGGCCGTACGGGGCGGGGGTCTCGCGCCAGATGTTGGTGACGCCCGCGGTGAGCGGGTCCGCGACGCCGAGCGCCTGCGCCGGGCCCAGCTGGTAGGGGTCCATGCCGCGGTGCACGATCTCGCTCTGCGCGAGGTAACTGTAGACGTCGCGGGAGAACAGCGGCGGGATCAGCAGCAGCGGCGCGACCCACATGGCGACGGTGCGGGCGAGCTGCCCGCTGGTGGCCAGCCGCGCGCTCGCCGGACGGGCGAACCGGGCGAGCAGGAGCCAGCTCAGCACCAGGATGCCCATGCCGGAGAAGGCGATCGCGAGCGAGACCGTCGGGATCCGGATGAACAGCCGCAGCACCGGCAGGTCCTGCACCGGGTTGATCACCGGCGCGGCCCCGGCCCCGAGCGAGCCGAGCGCGAGGAACAACGAGCCGACCGTGCCGAAGCGGCGGACCGCGTCGAGGCCGCGGGTCTCGGCGGCGTTCAGCGGATCGGTGCGGCGCGGGCCGACCGGCGACGGCGCGGCTTCGGGGGCCGGGGGAGCGGCCACGGCGCCGTCGGCACCGTCAGCGCTGCCCGGTTCGCCGGATAAGTCCGGTTCCGGTGCCCGCTGGTCCGGGTGTTCGCCGACTGCCACGCCCGGAAGCGTATCGACTCCGGTTCGGGCGATGTATCGAGCCGTTCCGTCCCCGGTGCCGGTATTGCCCCCGACGGTCCGTGGAGGACTCCTCGAAGAAATCCGAGCCCCCCTGCCCAGGGCTCAAGCCGGCGCCATGAGCGCGGCCGAGCCATGCCGGGCTCGGGGGAGTCGGTCGTCCGTGAGGGGAACCCTGAGGGAATCAGAGTCCCTCAGGGTTCCCCTCACGGA
>NZ_JBHZAG010000052.1:0-11715 GCF_042754125.1 Amycolatopsis sp. NPDC059235 | reverse complement strand
GGCCCAACCCGGCCCCCAGCCGCGGGCCCCCCCATGGCGGGGCGGGGGGTGGCCGCGGGGCGGGGGGGGCACCCCGGGGGGAATCAGAGTCCCTCAGGGTTCCCCTCACGGACCTGGGGCGGGGGCTGCGGCGGCGGGGTGCGTCCGGAGGTGAGTCGGGTCACTGCCCGACACCCCGCCTTTGCCCGCTGGCCGGAAATAAGACACACTTGTGTTGTGAAAAAGAACGGGACCACCGGCGAGGGGCGCGGCGAGCAGCCGCGCGCCGCGGCTGTCGGCGTTCCCGTGCAGGTCAGCGCGGTGAACGTGGCCGAGGGCCGCACCCGGCACGAGGTCGCCCGGCTGCTGCTGGAGCAGGGCCCGATGACCGCCGTGGTGGTCGCGGAGCAGCTCGGCATCAGCCCGACGGCGATCCGCCGCCACCTCGACGCGCTGCAGGCCGACGGCGAGGCCGAGACCCGCGACGCCCCCCGCAAGGGCCCGCGCGGACGCGGCCGTCCGGCCAAGCTGTTCCTGCTCACCGAGGCGGGCCGCGCCCGGTTCGGGCACGCCTACGACGACCTCGCGGTCTCGGCCATCCGCTTCCTCGCCGAGCACGCCGGCCCGGACGCGGTGCGCGCGTTCGCCGAGCGCCGGGTCGAAGGGCTCGTCGGGCCGCACCGGCAGGCGATCACCGGATCGGCTGATCCGGTCGAGCGCGCCGAGGCCCTCGCCACCGCGCTGAGCAGGGAGGGCTACGCTGCCTCGACCCGCCAGGTCGGCACGGTCGGAGCGGAAGCCCCGGCCGCGCACGTAGGCGCGCAGCTGTGCCAGCACCACTGCCCGGTCGCGCACGTCGCCGCGGAATTCCCGCAGCTGTGCGAGGCCGAAACGGAAGCGTTCGCGAAGCTGCTGGGCACCCACGTCCAGCGGCTGGCGACCATCGCGCGCGGAGACAACGCGTGCACCACACACGTACCCGCCGGACCGGCGGGTATCCCGGCCCATCCCGAGCCGGACCGCACGACGCCCGGAGACGCGGCCGCGCCGCCCGAAGGGCACGCACCACGGATCCCGAATGGAGGGAAACCCGCATGACTGCCGCTGCCGAGCAGCGCACTCCCACCACCGAGCCGTTGAGCCAGGAAGAGACCATCGCGTCCCTTGGCAACTACGCCTTCGGCTGGGCGGACTCCGACGAGGCGGGCGCCAGCGCCCGCCGCGGCCTGAACGAGGACGTCGTCCTCGACATCTCCGGCAAGAAGTCCGAGCCCGAGTGGATGCGCGACGCCCGATTGAAGGCGCTCAAGCTGTTCGACCTCAAGCCGATGCCGAACTGGGGCGCCGACCTCTCGGGGATCGACTTCGACAACATCAAGTACTTCGTGCGGTCCACCGAGAAGCAGGCGACCAGCTGGGAAGACCTGCCCGAGGACATCAAGAACACCTACGACAAGCTGGGCATCCCCGAGGCGGAGAAGCAGCGCCTCGTGGCCGGCGTCGCCGCGCAGTACGAGTCCGAGGTCGTCTACCACCAGATCCGCGAGGACCTGGAGGAGCAGGGCGTCCTCTTCCTGGACACCGACAGCGCGCTCAAGGAGCACCCGGAGATCTTCGAGGAGTACTTCGGCTCCGTGATCCCGGCGGGCGACAACAAGTTCTCCGCGCTGAACACCGCGGTGTGGTCCGGCGGCTCGTTCATCTACGTGCCGAAGGGCGTGCACGTCGAGATCCCGCTGCAGGCCTACTTCCGGATCAACACCGAGAACATGGGCCAGTTCGAGCGGACGCTGATCATCGTCGACGAGGACGCCTACGTCCACTACGTCGAGGGCTGCACCGCCCCGATCTACCAGTCGGACTCGCTGCACTCCGCGGTCGTCGAGATCATCGTGAAGAAGGGCGGCCGCTGCCGCTACACGACGATCCAGAACTGGTCGAACAACGTCTACAACCTGGTCACCAAGCGCGCCAAGTGCGAAGAGGGCGCGACCATGGAGTGGATCGACGGCAACATCGGCTCCAAGGTGACCATGAAGTACCCGTCGGTCTTCCTCATGGGCGAGCACGCCAAGGGCGAGGTCCTCTCGGTCGCGTTCGCGGGCGAGGGCCAGCACCAGGACGCCGGGGCCAAGATGGAGCACCTCGCGCCGCACACGTCCTCGACCATCGTGTCGAAGTCGGTCGCGCGCGGCGGCGGCCGGACCTCCTACCGCGGCCTGGTCAAGGTCGCGAAGCGGGCGCACCACTCGCGCTCCAGCGTGGTCTGCGACGCCTTGCTGGTGGACACCATCTCGCGGTCGGACACGTACCCGTACGTGGACATCCGCAACGACGAGGTGTCCATGGGCCACGAGGCCACCGTGTCCAAGGTCAGCGAAGAGCAGCTGTTCTACCTGATGTCGCGCGGCCTCGACGAGGCCGAGGCGATGGCGATGATCGTGCGCGGGTTCGTCGAGCCCATCGCGCGCGAGCTGCCGATGGAGTACGCGCTCGAGCTGAACCGCTTGATCGAGCTGCAGATGGAAGGGTCCGTCGGCTAAATGTCCGTGGCAGAGAACAACGTTTCCGAGTCGCTTCGCGAGGGGGCCGTCATTCCGGCGGCCTCCCGCGCGGAGCGGTTCACCTCGTACGACGTCGAGGCCTTCGAGGTCCCCGGCGGGCGTGAGGAAAACTGGCGCTTCACTCCGATGAAGCGCCTGCGCGGCCTGCACGACGGTTCCGCCGTCGCCTCCGGCGAGATCACGCTGGAGACCGAGGCCGCGCCGGAGCTGAAGATCGAGACCGTCGGCCGCGACGACGCTCGCCTCGGCGAGGCCGGCGTGCCGAGCGACCGCATCGCGGCGCAGGCGTACTCGTCCTTCGCCAAGGCCACGATCGTCACCGTGCCGAAGGAGACCCAGGCGTCGAAGCCGTCGGTGCTGCGCATCCACGGCCCGGGCGAGGGCAAGGTCGCCTACGGCCACCTGCAGGTGCGCGCCGAGGCGTTCGCCGAGGCCGTCATCGTGCTCGACCACGTCGGCTCCGGCACCTACGCGGACAACGTCGAGTTCGTCATCGGCGATTCGGCCAAGATCACCGTGGTCAGCGTCCAGGACTGGGCCGACGACGCGGTGCACGTGTCCGAGCAGCACCTGCGGCTCGGCCGCGACGCGACGCTCAACCACACCGTGGTCACCCTCGGCGGCGACCTGGTCCGCATTTCGCCGACGGCGACGTTCGCCGACCGCGGCGGCGACGTGGACATGCTGGGCGTCTACTTCTCCGACGCCGGCCAGCACCAGGAGCACCGGCTGTTCGTGGACCACGCGGTGCCCAACTGCAAGTCGCGCGTGATGTACAAGGGCGCGCTGCAGGGCGAAGGCGCGCACGCGGTGTGGATCGGCGACGTGCTGATCCGGGCGGCCGCCGAGGCCACCGACACCTACGAGCTGAACCGCAACCTCGTGCTCACCCCCGGCGCGCGCGCCGACTCGGTGCCGAACCTCGAGATCGAGACCGGCGAGATCGAGGGCGCGGGCCACGCGAGCGCCACGGGAAGGTTCGACGACGAGCAGTTGTTCTACCTCCAGTCGCGCGGGATCGGCGAGGAGGCCGCGCGGCGGCTGGTCGTGCGCGGGTTCTTCCACGAGATCCTGGTCCGCATCGGCGTGCCCGAGGTGCGCGAGCGCCTCGAAGCCGCGATCGAGGCCGAACTCGAAGCCGTGGGCGCCTGAGCCCGTCCGTCCACTTCAGACTCTTTAGGAAACAGCAGATGGCTACCCTGGAAATCAAGGACCTGCACGCGTCGGTGACCACCGACGAGGGCGCCAAGGAGATCCTCAAGGGCGTCAACCTGACCATCCGGTCCGGCGAGACGCACGCGATCATGGGCCCGAACGGCTCCGGCAAGTCCACCCTGTCCTACGCGATCGCCGGCCACCCGAAGTACACGGTGACCTCCGGCGAGGTGCTGCTGGACGGCGAGAACGTGCTCGAGATGAGCGTGGATGAACGCAGTCGAGCGGGCATTTTTCTCGCCATGCAGTACCCGGTCGAGGTGCCCGGCGTCTCGATGTCGAACTTCCTGCGCACCGCGGCCACCGCGGTCCGGGGCGAGGCTCCCAAGCTGCGCCACTGGGTCAAGGAGGTCAAGGAGGAGATGGGCAAGCTCGGCATCTCCCAGGAGTTCGCCGAGCGCTCGGTGAACGAGGGCTTCTCCGGCGGCGAGAAGAAGCGCCACGAGATCCTGCAGCTGGCGCTGCTCAAGCCGAAGTTCGCCATCCTCGACGAGACCGACTCCGGCCTCGACGTCGACGCGCTGCGCGTCGTGTCCGAGGGCGTCAACGAGTACAAGGCGGGCAACGAGGTCGGTGTCATGCTGATCACGCACTACACCCGCATCCTGCGGCACATCACCCCGGACTTCGTGCACGTCTTCGCCGACGGCCGCATCGTCGAGTCCGGCGGCCGCGAACTGGCCGACGAGCTGGAGGAGAACGGCTACGTCAAGTACGTCGGCTCTCCCGAGCCCGCCAAGGCCTGACGTTTCCCGCGCCCCGTTCCCGACGACACCGAGAGAGAGGAGTTGGCTCGATGACCACCACGGCTTCGAACAGCCCGACCAACTCTGTTCCCCTTGACGTGGCGGCACTGCGTGCCGACTTCCCGATCCTGACGCGCACCGTGCGCGACGGGAAACCCTTGGTGTACCTGGACTCCGGAGCGACCTCGCAACGGCCGGTGCAGGTGCTCGACGCGGAACGGCGGTACGTGTTCACGTCGAACTCGGCCGTGCACCGCGGTGCCCACCAGCTGTCCGAAGAGGCCACCGACGCCTACGAATCCGCGCGCGCCAAGACCGCGGAATTCGTCGGCGCGGACCCGGAAGAGCTGGTGTTCACCAAGAACGCGACCGAGGGCATCAACCTCGTGGCGTACGCGATGAGCAACGCCGCCACCGCCGGTCCGGAGGCTGAACGGTTCCGGATCGGCGAAGGCGACGAAATCGTCATCACCGAGATGGAGCACCACGCGAACCTGGTGCCGTGGCAGCAGCTGTGCCAGCGCACCGGGGCGACGCTGAAGTGGTTCAAGGTCACCGCCGAAGGCCGCCTCGATCTGTCCGATATGGACAGTGTGATCACGCCGCGCACGAAGGTGGTCGCGTTCGCGCACCAGTCCAACGTGCTCGGCACGGTCAACCCGGTGGCCAAGCTGGTGGCCAAGGCGAAGGAGGTCGGCGCGCTGACCGTCCTCGACGCCTGCCAGTCGGTGCCGCACTTCGCGGTCGATTTCCACTCCCTCGACGTCGATTTCGCGGTGTTCTCCGGGCACAAGATGCTGGGCCCGTCCGGGATCGGCGTGCTGTACGGCCGGACCGAGCTGCTGTCGGCGATGCCGCCGTTCCTGACCGGCGGCTCGATGATCGAGCTGGTCACGATGGAGCGCACCACGTTCGCCGCGCCGCCGCAGCGGTTCGAGGCCGGGGTGCCGATGACGTCGCAGGCGATCGGCCTCGGCGCGGCGGTGGACTACCTGTCCGCCGTCGGGATGGACCGGATCGCGGCGCACGAGCACGAGCTGGCCGCGGCCGCGATCGCGGGCATCGGCGCGATCCCGGGCGTGCGGATCGTCGGGCCGACCGACCTGGAGGACCGCGGCGCGACCGTCGCGTTCGTGATCGACGGCGTGCACCCGCACGACGCGGGCCAGGTGCTCGACAGCCTCGGCATCGCCGTGCGGGTCGGACACCACTGCGCGTGGCCGCTGCACCGGGCTTGTTCGGTGCCCGCGACCGTGCGGGCGAGTTTCTACCTGTACAACACGCTGTCCGAAGTGGACGCTCTGGTCGCCGGGATCCGCGAAGCGCAGAAGTTCTTCGGGGTGGACCAGTGAACCTGGAGAGCATGTACCAGGAGATCATCCTGGACCACTACAAGAACCCGCACGGGCGCGGCCTGCGCGATCCGTTCGACGCGGAGTCGTTCCAGGTCAACCCGACCTGCGGCGACGAGATCACCTTGCGGGTGAAGGTCAGCGACGGCAAAGTCGAGGACGTGTCCTACGACGGCCAGGGCTGCTCGATCAGCCAGGCATCCGCGTCGGTGCTGACCGACCTGGTCGTCGGGCACACGGTCGACGAGGCGTTCACGACCATGGACGCGTTCGTCGAACTGATGCAGGGCAGGGGCAAGGTCGAACCGGACGAGGACGTACTGGAGGACGGCGTCGCGTTCGCCGGCGTCGCGAAGTACCCGGCGCGCGTGAAGTGCGCCCTGCTCGGCTGGATGGCGTTCAAGGACGCCGTTTCCAGTACCACCACAGGAGCTGAGAAGGCATGAGCGAAGAGACGGCCACCGACCCGCGCGAGGGGCGCACCGCCGCGGACCTGCCCGAGCAGACCGCCGCCGTCCCCGCCGACATCGCCAAGATCGAGGACGTCGAGGAAGCGATGCGCGACGTCGTCGACCCCGAACTCGGGATCAACGTCGTCGATCTCGGCCTCGTCTACGACATCCGGGTCGAGACCGACAACACCGCGACGATCGACATGACGCTCACGTCGGCGGCCTGCCCGCTGACCGACGTGATCGAGGACCAGACGTCGGCGGCGCTGACGTCCGGCGGCCTCGTGGACGACTTCCGGATCAACTGGGTCTGGATGCCGCCGTGGGGCCCGGAGAAGATCACCGACGACGGCCGCGAGCAGTTGCGGGCGCTCGGGTTCACTGTCTGAGGTTCGCTCTTTCGAAGGCCGCTCCCGGCTCGCCGGGGGCGGCCTTCGGCGTATCCCGGATTGGTGCGTTCGGGCGCTGCCGGGCGGAACGCCGGATTCTGTCGGGGTCGGGTGCTACTACTGGTCAATGACCGAACCCGATTCCGAATCCGTGTCCTCTCCCGAAGAAAGACCCAGCCGCGGCCTGGCCGTGGGAGCGGTGTCCGTGGCCGCGGTGAGCTTGTCGCTCGCGGTGCTGACCTGGCTGGCCTGGCTGCTGGTCCGGCCCCGGCTCCTCGTGAGCGGCGTCTACCCGCTCGTGGCCGAGGTGTTCGTCCTGGTGCTGGGCGCGCTGTGGTTCGCGGCGCTGCTGGCCGGCGTGCTGGCGGTAGTGCTGGGGCGGCTCGGAGGAGCAAAACAGCCTGGCGGCGACCTGGCCCGCACCGGCTCGCTGCTGGGCGGGCTGACGGTGGTGGTGGCGCTGGCCGGGACGGTCGCGTTCACGGTGAGTCCCGGCCCGATGCCCGCTTACGTCGACGGCGGACGGCCGCTCAATTCGTTCCTCAGGGGGTGAAGTCCGTATAACGACCTATACGGCGACGGATGATTTCGGCCGTCCATGATGGACAGAGCGGCACAATCCGCCCGGACGATCCGGAGCCGCGTAACGGATCCGCGGCGCTCGCCGATGCTCGCGAGGTGATCGACGGTTTTCCGGCTCCGCCGCCGGTTTCCCGCGCCCCTCGCCGGTTTTCGGCGCTGCTGGCGCTGTTCGTCGTGGTCGCGCTGGCCGGGGTGGCCGGATGCGGGTACGGGCTGGTAACGATGTTCGGCTACCGCGCGGTGAGAGTGCCGGACAACGTGATGGCTCCCGCCGTGTCCGCCGGGACGACGATCGTCATCGGCAAGCAGGACGGGCAGGTCTACCACCGCGGCGACGTAGTGCTGGCGCGCATGCCCGCGCAGCAGAGCGACCGGGCGTTCACCTTGCTGGGACGGGTGATCGGCGTGGGCGGAGACGACGTGCGCTGCTGCGACGAGAAGCGCCGGATCGTGGTGAACGGCAAATCCGTCGACGAGTCCTACGCGAGCGGCGACGGACCCCTGTTCCATGTGGTCGTCGAGAAGGCCGCGGTCTTCCTCGCCGAGGACCGCCGCGACCGCGGCCGGGACTCGCGGATGGAGGTGGTCAGCGGGATGAACGGCTCGGTGCCGGTGTCCGAGGTGTACGGGGTGGTCGTGGCCACCGGGGCGAACCGGTGGTGGGTGCGCACGCTGCCGCCGACGACGGCGTTCACCGCCGCGGGGTTGCCTGGCGCGCCCGAGGTGGATCAGGGACCGTTCCTGGGGCGGGTGTTCCTCGGGGCGGGAGCGGGAGCGTTTCTGATCGGGTTCCTGGGCGCGGTGGTGACGGGCGTGCGCCGGGGCAGGAAACGGCGCCGGGAAGCTGCCGGGCCGGGCTGGCAGCCGGGCGGGTAACAATTGTCCGAACTGTTCCGATGATCGCTTCGTGACAGAAGGCTTTCCTGCTGCTCCGCCTCCGGCCGTGCGTGCGCCGCGCCGGTTTCCCTGGCTGCTCGCGATCTTCGCCGTGCTGGCGATCGCGGGCTCGGTCTTGGCGGCGACCGGGCTCCTCAACGTGTTCAGCTATCGATCGGTGACCTTGTCCGGTGGCGGGATGGCACACACCATCGCGCAGGGCGAGCGGGTCGTCTTCGGGCTGCGCGAGGGCCAGGAGATCCACCGGGGCGACCTTGTCGTGTTCGAGGCGAGCGGGTTCGTCGGCGGGAGGTCCGTCAAGTTCCTGAAACGGGTGATCGCCGTCGGCGGAGACGAGGTCGAGTGCTGCGACGCGCAGCGCCGGATCAAGGTGAACGGCAAGCCGGTCGACGAGCCTTACGTGGTCGGCAAGCAGGAGACTTTCCACGCGAAAGTGCCCCAGGGATCGGTGTTCGTGGCGGGTGACCAGCGCGACAACTCGAACGATTCCCGGTGGTGGACCGACGAGTCCGGCAACGGCGGATCGGTGTCGCTGTCCGAAGTGTACGGAGTCGTCGCGGCCACCGGGAATCTGTTCTGGGCCAAGCAATTCCCGGCGACCACCGCGTTCACCGACGCCGGGCTGCCCGGTACGACGGAGCCGGATCCCGGGCCCGTCACCAGCAGGATCACCGCCGGGGTCGGGGCGGGCGTGTTCCTCATCGGGTTCGTCGGCCTGCTCGTGACTGTCGTCCGGAGCGCCGGAAGACGACGAAAAGCAGCCGCAGCCCCGCCAGTGCGCTGATCATCAGCAGGTTGTAGCCGAACACATGGTTCAGCGTCAGGCCGGGAACCAGCTGCGGGCCGCTCGAACTGGACAGCAGCAGCACCGCCATCAGCCCGGTCGCGATGCCGACCAACGCCAGCAGCACCTCGTGCACCAAGCCAGTCACCAGGTCGCGGTCGCGTTCGTCGGAGAACAGGCGCATGTTCACCGACAGTCGGCCTTCTTCCAGCGCCGCGCCGATCCGGTCGACGCGGCGGGGCAGGCGGCGCAACACCGGCAGCAGGGCGGTGAACTCGTCGGTGACGGTGCGGCGCAGGGTTTCCGGGCGCAGGCCGATGCGTTCGGTGGCGAACGCGCGGGATTCGGCGACGAGGTCGAAGTCCGGGGCCAGTGTCGCGAGGGTGCCTTCCATCGTCGCCAACGCGCGGAACACCGCGGCGATCGGCGGCGGCACGGCCAGGCGGAATTCGGCGATGACGCGGAACAAGCCGGTGAACAGGTCGAGGCCGGGGCTCCGGCCCGGCCCGAAGTGCCGGGCGAGCAGGGCTCCCAGCGCGCGTTCCAGGCGTTGTTCGTCGAGATCGTCTGGGCGGGTGACGATTTCCAGCAGTCCGTCGCGGACGCCGGCCGGGTCGCCGCGGTCGATGGCGGGCAGCAGGGCTTGCAGACCGGCGCGCAGTCCGGTGTCGAGGCGGCCGACAGAGCCGAAGTCGAGCAGGCCGAGAGTGCCGTCTTCGAGCAGCAAAACGTTGCCAGGGTGCGGATCCGCGTGGAAGACCCCACCGAGCAGCACCTGGTCGAGCAGTCCGCGCAGGAAAGTTCGGGCGAGTTCCTCGCGGGAGTGTGTCGAACCGGTGGCGAGCGGTTTGCCGTCGAGCCGACGCATCACCAGAACGCGCTCTGTGGACAGTGCTTTGTGGACAGTCGGCAGGGTGATGCCGGGGACCGGATGTGCGGCGATGGCGTCGATGTTCGAGGCTTCGGTGCGGAAATCGAGTTCGTCCTCAAGAGACTCGGCGAACCCGTCGGCCAACTCCAGCACGCCGAGCGAGCGCGCCCAGCCGGCACGGTCGTACAGCACGGCGGCGAGGCGGCGGACGATGTCGATGTCGCGTTCCACCTGCTCACGGATCCCGGGTCGTTGCACCTTCACGACGACCTCGGTGCCGGACCGCAGCCGAGCGCCGTAAACCTGCGCGATCGACGCTGCGGCAAGGGGTTCGTCGTCGATGTGGGCGAAGGCGGTGAGGTCGATTTCCTCGCGCAGCAACGCGCGCACCTCGTCTTCGGGCGCGGGCGGAACCTGATCGTGCAGCCGGCTGAGCTCGCGGATGTACACCGGCGGCAGGAGATCCGCGCGAGTCGAGAGCAACTGGCCGAGCTTCACGAACGTCACGCCCGCTTCCTCGAGCGCCAGCCGAAGCGACCGTGCGAGTTTCGCGGAGCCGTCGGGTCCTGCGGTGCGGCGGCCGGTGAGGAACGAGCCGAGACCGTGGCGGATCGCGATGCGCATGATGCGCGAGTAGCGCCGGGCGCGGGCCGCGCGGGATCGCAGCGACCGCATCCGGGCGAACAAACCGGGCCCGCCGGACGGAATCGCGAGTTCGGCGACAAAAAGGACTAACAGCGTCACCGCGAGCGCGCTGCCGGCGAGCGGGATCAGCAGTCCGATCGCGACCCCGGCGTTGGTCAGCACGGCGATCGGGAACAGCCGGATGACGGTGCCCGCGACGAGCCAGCCCGCGAGCGCCGCGCCGAGCGCCCGGACGAGACCGACGCGCACCCCGAGCACTTTGCGGGCCGCGGCGACCAGCGGCCACAGCACCACGACGTAGGCCAGCAGGCCGAGCAGCAGCGTTTGCATGCCGACGAGCACACCATCGCGGCGGCGCGCGCGGATCCAGCCGGGGCGGGACGGACCTCCCTCTCGCGGGGGAGCGTCCTACTTTCGGACGTAGTCGCCCCGGTGGTGAACTTCTAACGTCGTCGAGCGGACAAGGGTTGCTTGCTTTCTCGATGACGTACGGAGGACACGATGCACGCACGAGGGTTCCGGCGGATCGCCGCACTGGCCATGGCGACCGCCGCTCCGCTGGGCTTCGGCCTGGCGATCGCACCCGCCGCGTCCGCCGCCGCGGCGACCACCGTCTACTACAGTTCGGCGGGCGCGCCGGACTACGTCGCCCAGATCGACCAGGGCGCGGCCAACTGGAACGCCGCGGTGAGCGACGTCCAGCTGGTGAAGGACGAGGGCAAGGCGACGGTGAAGATCCACGAGGTCAACAGCGGAGGTTCGTACACGCAAACCGACGGGCACGGCAATGGCGACGTCTACCTGGACACGAGCCAGGTCGCCGAGGGCTACGACCCGACCCGCATCGCCGCGCACGAACTCGGCCACAACCTCGGCCTGCCGGACCACTACGAGGGTCCGTGCACGGAGCTGATGTCGGGGCACGGGCCGGGCACGTCGTGCACGAATGCCAAGCCGGACGCGCAGGAATCGGCGAAGGTGCAGCAGCTGTGGGCCAACGGGGTCCGGGCTGTGGGGACTCGGGTCACGACGACTGTCTACTGAGGACTCACGACATACCGGCACACTCGAGTCCTAGCCGGACCTGGTGAGCGCTGCCAGGGACTTAAGCTGCGCAGCCCACGCCCGCTGACCGTCCACAAAGGACCTCAGCACCCGCTGTGAATGCCTGGCCTATGACCCTGCGACCTTGCTGAAGTCCGTGAGGGGAACCCTGAGGGACTCTGAGTCCCTCAGGGT